>NZ_JAFCWM010000004.1:0-258619 GCF_049897565.1 Massilia sp. TWR1-2-2
CGCATGGCGACGATTTTCGGTTGGCGTTTGTCGACCGTATAGGGCGGAGTCCGCCCACTGAGCGCCGAAAGGCATGAAAACGCGCGGAAATCGCCCTGAAAAGCGGCTAGAACTTGGTTCTCAGGAGGCATGCGGGTTTGGATCGATAAATTTCGACTGATCATCGATAAAACCCGAAGGTATTCATGCCTTTTTCAACGCCCTGTTAAGATGCAGTTGTGTGAGTGACGCACCTTCCGGCAGCATCCGAAGAAGACGAACACCTCAGCAGGTTAGCCGGTCGCCTCAAGGATCGGCACCAGAATTTTTCGACCCGCTCAAGCGTTTGCGGCGGACCTAACGCAGGAGATTTCATGCCCACCACTACCCATCCCCCGAAACATGTCGTGCGCGAATACCTGGCGCGCCGTGCGCGCGATTCGAAACCGCCACCGACCCCGGAAGAAATCCGCCGACAGCTTGGATGGGGCATGTTGATGGAAGATTTCAAGGTCGTCGCCACGCGCAGCTGACTTCCTCGATTCCTACACCGTGCGTCGTCCCGTCCTATGTGCGGAACGGCAAGCAAACAGCATGAAGTCAAAATCATTACACAACAAGTCATCAACTCAGGAGAGCTACCCATGACCAAGCGAATCGGAAACAAAGACGAAGCCCAACAACGCGGCAAGCACGAAAAGAAGGACATCAAGCGCACCAACAAGGCACGCGAGCTGATCAAGCAAGCCATCGCCAGGGCCAAGTATCACAACTAGGTGCGCAACCAGCCGATGGAAATGTCGCTGCCACCAGCCTGATAGTTTTTCGCTGTCGATCCGCCCACCCCGGCAACGGTGTGGGTTTTTTTGCGTCTGGACGCATACATAGGGGGCGCCACTGGCCGACGCGCGCGCCATTCGCCGGTGGCCAGCCGCCATTCACCGAAAACCGCTGTCGCCGGCGATGCGGGCGCGCTATCGTGGCGCTGTTCTTATCAGGAGGCGACCGTGAACGACAATAATTCTTACTACTGGCGCAAGCAGCTGATGTGGGGGCTGCTGTTGATTGGCCTCGGCGGCGCGCTGCTGCTGGACCGGCTCGATATCTTGGACATCCATGACTTATGGCATTATTGGCCGCTGATGTTGATCGTGATCGGCATTAACAAGATGATCGGCTATCCCACCGCACAGGACTTCACCAGCGGCTTGTGGATCTGTTTCATCGGCATCTGGCTGTTCGCCAATTTCGAGCACATGTTCGGGATGACGTTTCGCAACAGCTGGCCCTACCTGATCATCGCGTGGGGCATCACGCTGGTGTTGAAGCCATTCATCCGCGAGCGTTTTGCCGTCAATGCACCGAACAAGGAGTCCAGCCATGAAAAGTGAAGTCCATAACAAGAGCATGTCGCGCCAGGTGATTCTCGGCATCCTGGTCATCGGGATGGGGCTGCTGTTCCTCGCCGACAACCTGAACATCTGGGACTTCCGCCGTTCGCTGCAGTTCTGGCCGATGGTGCTGATCATGGTCGGCGTGTTCAAGCTGTTCGATACCAGCAGCTCGGACGGCTACATCCTCGGCTGCGGCCTGATTCTGGTCGGCGTGCTGATGGTGCTGCAACGGCTCGGGATCATCTATTTCTCGTGGCGCGCCATGTGGCCCCTCATTCTAATCGCGCTGGGCGCCTCGGTGCTGTACCGCGCGGTCAGCGGGCGGCGCCTGGTCGCCTCGTCGCTGAAAGGCGAGGCGCTGCAGCTGGACGACTCCATCAACGCCACCGCCATACTCGGCGGCTTCGAGCGGCGCATCCACAGCCAGGATTTCAAGGGCGGCGAAGTGACCGCGATCATGGGCGGCTGCGCGCTCGACATGCGCGGCGCCCACATCCAGACCGAGGCGGTGATCAACGTGTTCGTGATGTGGGGCGGGATCACCATCAAGTGTCCGCCTGACTGGACCGTGATTTTGCACGGCACGCCCATCATGGGCGGCTTTACCGAGAAGACCACGCCGCCGCCGGACAGCAGCAAGCGCCTGATCATCCGGGGCTACGCCATCATGGGTGGCGTCGAAGTGCGCAACTGATGCAGGGACCGTTCTTCGGTGGGCGTGGCGCGCTACTGTACGTATCGGGCTGGCTGCTGCTGGCGCTGATGCTGTCGGCGCTGGTGGCCAGCATGGCCGGCGCCGGCTGGATCAACAGCCTGCTGTTCGCGGTCCCGCTGCTGCTGCTGTATGCGGTCGGCTGCAGTTTCTCGGCGTATTACATGTGCCGCGCCTGGCCGCTTGAAAAGCAAAGCGGGCTGTCGATCCTGGCGGTGTTTTGCGTCAGCGCGCTGATGGCGTCGGCCGGCTGGACCGGCGTTGGCAACGGGTGGAACGCGCTGCTGCAGTCGAGCGGGCAGGAATGGGCCGGGGTCGAGATGAGCACGTCGATGAAGGCGCTGATGTTCGCGCTCGGCGTGGTGCTGTATGGCCTGGCGGCGCTGGGGAACTACCTGGCGATCGAACAGGCCAGGGCGCGAAAGTCGGAGCGGCGTGAACTCGAAGCGCAGGTGGCGGCGCAAGATGCCGAGCTGCGCATGCTGCGCACGCAGATCGATCCGCATTTCCTGTTCAATAGTCTCAATTCGATCAGCGCGCTCACGTCGAGCAATCCGGCCGGCGCCCGTGCGATGACCTTGCAACTGGCCGATTTTTTTCGCCACAGCCTGGGACAGGAAGCGCACCGCAAGGTCACGCTCGCGGCGGAGCTGACGATGGCGCTCGATTTCCTGGCCATCGAACAGGTGCGCTTCGGCGAGCGCCTGGCCGTGCAGCAGCAGGTGTCGGGCGAGGCGCTGGCCTGCCTGCTGCCGCCGATGATCCTGCAGCCGCTGGTGGAGAATGCGGTCAAGCACGGCATCGGCAATCTGACCGAAGGCGGCGTGGTACGGATCATCGCCACGCGTGCCGGCACGATGTTGCGACTGGCACTGGAGAACGACGTCGATGCCGACCTGCCGGCGGCGACGCGGCACGGCATCGGCCTTGCCAACGTGCGCCAGCGCCTGGCGGCCGCATATGGCGAAGAAGCCGCGGTGCACTGGTCGCGGCGCGAGAATGTGTTCCGGGTGGAGCTGACGCTGCCAGCCGAAAGCCAGGGAGTTTGAGATGCGGGTAATTATCGTCGACGACGAACAGCTGGCGCGCGGCGTGCTGCGCGAATACCTGGGCGCGCACGCCGACGTTGAAATTGTAGGCGAGTGCGCCAACGGCTTCGAGGCGGTCAAGGCGATCGCCGAACTGGCGCCGGACCTGGTGTTCCTCGATATCCAGATGCCGAAGCTGAACGGGTTCGAAGTGCTGGAGCTGGCCGGCGCGGCGACGCGCTTTATCTTCGTCACCGCTTACGAGCAGTACGCGATCAAGGCGTTCGAGGTGCACGCGGTCGATTACCTGCTCAAGCCATTCAGCCAGCAGCGCTTCGACGTGGCGCTGGCGCATGCGCGCGGTGCGCCGGCGCCGGCTTTGGACGGTGTGCTGCAGGAGGCGGCCAGGCGCAACGCGCCGCTCGAGCGGGTACTGATCCGCGACGGCGCCAAGGTGCACGTGATCGCGGCGGCGGACATCGACTGCATCGAGGCGCAGGACGACTATGTGCAGATCAGCGCCGGCGGCAAGGCGTGGCTGAAGAACCAGCGGCTGGCGGAACTGGAGGCGCAGCTCGATGGCGCTCGCTTCGTGCGGATCCATCGCTCATACATCGTCAACCTGGAGCGCATGAGCAGGATCGAGCCGGCGGGGAAGGACAGCCACGCGGCGGTGCTGCAGGATGGGCGGCGCATACCGATCAGCCGCAGCGGGTATCAGAAGCTGCGGGCGTTGCTGGGGTAGTGGCTGCGCTTGAAAATGGGGTCCCGGGTTCGCGAGGACGACGTGCCTGAGCCGCGATCTCAAAAAACAATTGCGCGGCTACGCAACCAGCCCCCACCAGCGTGGCAGCAGCGCCTGCACGTCGGCCTGCGCGAAGCGGTCGTCGATCAGGTAGACGACGCCTTTGTCATCGGTGGCGCGAATCACGCGGCCGGCCGCCTGCACCACTTTCTGGATGCCGGGGTACAGGTAGGTGTAGTCGTAGCCGGCGCCGAACGTGGCTTCCATGCGCTGGCGCACCTGCTCGTTGACCGGGTTCATTTGCGGCAGTCCGAGCGTGGCGATGAACGCGCCGATCAGCCGCGCGCCCGGCAGGTCGATGCCTTCGCCGAACGAGCCGCCCAGCACCGCAAAGCCGATGCCGCGGCCGTCGACGGCGAAGCGCGCCAGGAATGCCGCGCGCTCGGCTTCGTCCATCTTGCGCGACTGCTGCCACATCGGGATCGCCGGGTGCTGCTCGCTGAAGGCGCGCGCGACCTGATCGAGATAATCGAAGCTGCTGAAAAACGCCAGGTAGTTACCCGGCGTCTCGGCGTACTGGCGCGCCACCAGCTCGGCGATCGGCGCGACCGAGCGGGCGCGGTGCTGGAAGCGCGTCGAGATGCGATTGATGACGTGGACCTGCAGCTGGTCTTTGGAAAACGGCGACTCGACGTCGATCCACGCGGTGTCCTCCGGCATGCCCAGGGCGTCGCTGTAGTAGTGCCAGGGGCTGAGCGTGGCCGAAAACAGCGCGCTCGAATAGGCGGCCGCAAAGCGCGGCTTGAGAAACGGCGCCGGCACGATATTGCGGATGCACAGCGTGGAGCCGTGGGCGGCGTCGCGCGAGACGTCGAACAGCGAATGGGCGCCGAAGGTTTCGGACAGCCGCGCGAAGTGCATGGCATCGAAGTAGAAGCGCTGCAGCGCCGGATCGAGCGGCGCCGGATTCTCGGCCAAAAATTCGGTGATCTCACTGACGGCGCCCTGCAGGTTGGCGAGCAGCTTGTCGGGCAGCGCCGGCATTACCTGGTAAGGCGCGGCAGACTCCTTATCGAGTTCAGTCCAGTTGCGCGATACGCGGTCGAGCGATTTTTTCAGCAGCGGCGGCGCCACCGCACGGGCGCCGCGCAAGGCGCCGCGCGACAGCCCGGCCGAATACATCGAGCGGCTGCGCGCGACCAGGTTGTGCGCTTCGTCGACCAGAACGCTGACGCGCCACTGATTAGCCAGCGTCAGCGCGTACAGCATCGCGCCGCCGTCGAAGTAGTAGTTGTAGTCGCCGACGATGACGTCGGCCCACTTGGCCATTTCGCTGCCGAGATAATAGGGACAGACGCCGTGCGCCAGCGCCGTGGTGCGCAGCGTGCCGCGGTCGAGCACCGGCAGGTCGGCGGCGGCGCTGCGCGCGGCGGGCAGGCGGTCGTAAAAACCTTTGGCCAGCGGGCAGGAGTCGCCGTGGCAGGCCTTGTCGGGATGTTCGCAGGCCTTGTCGCGGGCGGCCAGTTCGAGCACCCGCAGCGGAATCACGCCGCAACGTATCGTCGCCAGCGCATCGAGCGCAAGCTGCCGGCCGGGCGTTTTGGCGGCGAGGAAGAAGACCTTGTCGAGCTTCTGGCCAGGCGCCGCTTTCAGCACCGGGAACAAGGTGCCGACGGTCTTGCCGATGCCGGTAGGCGCCTGCGCCAGCACGCATCGTGCGCTGCTGTTGGCGCGGAAGATGGTCTCGGCCAGGTGGCGCTGGCCGGGGCGAAATTGCGGATGCGGGAACTGCAGGCCGGCCAGCGCGCTGTTTCTCGCTTCGCGGTGCGCCAGTTCGCGGCCGGCCCAGGCGACGAACCGGTCGCAGTGGGCGGCGAACTGCGCGGCCAGATCGGCAGCGCTGGCCGTTTCGCGCAGCAGCGTTTCGGTCTGGCGTCCGATATCGAAGTAGACCAGCGCCAGGTTGACAGAATCGAGACCGAGTTTCTGGCACAGCAGGTGGCCGTACACGCGCAGCTGGGCCCAGTGCAGGTGGCGGTGGCGCTCCGGCATGCGGTCGAGGCGACCGCGGTAGGTCTTGATTTCTTCGAGCAGGTTCTGGTCCGGATCGTAACCGTCGGCGCGCCCGCGCACCAGCAGCGGCCCGTGTTCGCCGGACAGGCTCACTTCGGCCTGGTACGTCGGGCCGCGCCGGCCGGTGACGATCGCGTGGCCGGCGATGCCTTCCTGGGCGGTGGGCGAGGGCGTGAAGCGCAGGTCGAGGTCACCGGCCTTGGCGGTGAATTCGCACAGCGCGCGCACGGCGACGACGTAGTTCGCGTCTAGCGTCACGCGGCCGGCTCCAGCCACTGCAGGTAGCACACGGAAATTGGCATCTGGTGCGTGGCGCAGTAAGCGATCCAGCGCACCTGGTTGTCCTGCAGCCGGTCGCCTGGGCCCTTCACTTCGATCATGTTGTAGCGCCGCTCGGCGGGCCAGAACTGGATCAGGTCGGGAAAGCCGGTGCGGTTGGCCTGGACGTCGAGCAGGATGCGTTCGAACATTTTCTTCAGGTGGACGGCGGGGATGCAGGCCAGCGCCAGTTCGAGCAGGTCGGCGTCGATGGCGTCCCAGGCAACGAACGGCGACTGGATGCCGCGCTTGGCGGCGAAGTTGGCGCGGATGGTGTCGCGCCAGCGGTCGGCATCGAGTTCGGCCAGGCAAGCGGAAAATTCCGCGGCGCGGCGCTGGTGGAAGTCGGGGCTGTACAGGTCCGCCGGACCGCGGTGGAACGGGTGGAAGAAGGCGCCGGGAATGGCGCTGAAGACGGCGCGCCAGCACAACAGGCCGAACAGGGCGTTGATCAGCGCGTTCTCGACGTAGAACACGGGCGCGTCCGCGCGCGCCAGGTGGTCGCGTACGACGCCCTCGACCCACCATTGGGCGTTTGGCATCGGCAGGCGCAGCTCGAGCGTCGACACGGCCGGGCTGCGCGGCGCGCGCGTGGTGGGACGGCCCAGCTGGCGCGTCAGGCGCGGCGAGATGCGCAGCAGCAGCTGGCGTTCGGCTTCGCTTTCGGGCGCGCGCTGGGCGGCGATGAGCATCTGGTAGGCGAGCGCGTACTGCTTATTTTTTTCGAGCACGCGGATGGCGCGGCCGCGGGCGCCGGGGAAACTGCAGCGCGCATACAGGCTGTAGGCGTGGCTCCAGTCCTTCATTTTTTCGTAGTGCTGGGCGACCTGGAACAGCAGCCGTTCGCGCCGGCTGTTGAGCCAGTCGTTCTCGAACTCGCCGGACGGCAGCGAGCGCAACACGTCTTCGGCGGTGGCGCTGGCCTGGAAGCGTTCCTTGCAGTGGTGCAGTTCTAGGTAGTGGTCGATGTCGCGGCGGCTGCGAAAGCCGCGCGAGGCGGGCGAAAACTCGACCTGCTCGTAGCGGTAGACGCCAAGGTCGGACAGCACGAATTCGGTCCAGTCCTGGCGGAAGTTGCCGAAGAAGATAAGGCGCAGGCGGTCGCACAGCGGCTTGACCAGGATGTGGAACACCTGGTCTGTGCAGTCGCGGTGCCAGGCGGAGAACTTGCGTGCAGCGCCGAAGCCGGCGCGCAAGGCGGCCAGCTGCTCGGATTTGCGCGCGCCTTTTTGATGCAGCGATAACTGGAAGATCGTGCCGATCTCGGGCTTGGACAGCAGCTCGAACAATGAATCGAGCGAGAGCACGGGGTCCGGCTCGATCCAGCCGGCCGGCAGGTGGCGCGCGGCCTCGATAGCGCAGCCGATCTCGGCATAGTTGAGCTTACTGGCGCGAAACAGCGTGCCCTTGCGCATGACCATGCGCACGAACAGCGCGCGCGACGGTTGCGGCAACGATGGGAACAGGCCGAGGAATGCTTTCTCATCGTCGGCCAGCAGGTCGCTGTAACGCTCGCCGATCCAGTCCAGTACGCGCTGGAAATTGTCCAGGTAGTAGAACTGGTTTTCTAGGACTTTGATCATTGTGGCCGGCCGGACTTCCTGGTGCTGTACTGTGCTTATATACAGTATAACCGAGGAAGCTGGCCGACCCCAGCGAAATCCGGTGCGCAGCGCCTAGTCTGTGGCTTTCAGGGATGGAAAGGCATCGGTCGGAGGACACTTCTTGCCGGCGCCGCAGCGCGCCGCTTCGATCTTTTCCCGCTCGGCGGAGTGGCGGCTTGCGTGCATGATAATCGCTGACAATAGTGCAACGTCGCTGTCGACGGCGGTCGGTTCCACCGCCGGCGCCGCCGGCGCCGTTACTTTCCTTGGACGCGCCGGGGCCGCGGCGATGCGCGGCGGTGACGGCGGCGACTGCCGCACTGCAGGCGGGGCCGCGCGCACCGGCGTCGGCTTGGCGGCGACGACGAGCCTCTCGGTTGCGGCTTTGGCGGGCCTGGCGACCGCGGCGCGCAGCGGGGGCGGCGTTGGGTGGGCCCCCTTGGCAGGCATTTTCGCGGCGGCGGGCAAGGACTTGAGCATCACCATCGGTGGCAGCAGCGACGCCTCCGTGGGGAGGTCGTAGGCGTTGGCGCCGAGCCTGCGGCTTGACGAGGGGGCAGGCAGCGGGGCGAAGCCGCCGCGCACGCTGCTGGCCAGGTGATCGGACCTGGCATCCTTGCCTGGCTTGGGCACGGTGATGTTTTCGCGCGCCAGCGAGGCCAGGGTGCCGATCAGCGCAAGTACCAGCACGCCGGCAAAAATGCACCACGCCAGCGTCGCATGCTTCCATGAGCCCGATTTGCCGGACTTTCCACGCTTGGCATCGCGCTCGAGGCGGGCGAGGATGTTGTCGTCGCCGGCATACGCGCGGCGTGTAGCCGACATGAAGTTCGGTCGCGTGGAGCCGTTTTGATTTTCGTCGGGAGGGCGCACGATATTACTCCTAAGATAAAGACTTCTGACTTCCGATTAGAAACAATCCAGGGAATGCCATGCTGATCTTTATCGCACTTGTGTACTTTTGTTTGGCGTGCAGCGGTATCTGGCTTGTGCTATTTCCTTCGGGACGGGAGTTTCTCGGCCAGGTGAAGAGCGAAATGAGCCGGCGCTGGGACCAGCGGGCGGCGCGCTGGTCCCAGCCGCGCAGCGCGCCGCCGGCAACGCCAGTGCGCGACGGCCGGCGCTGGTTCGCGCATCGGCTCAAGTTTGTGCGCCGGCACGCGCTGCTGTTTGGCGCCGGCGCGACGCTGGTAGTAGTGCCGACGATGCTGGCGGTGTTGATGAGCAATCCAGGAATGCTGCCCGGCTATGAGGCGCGCATCGACGCACCGGATCAACAGATCGCCGCGCTGTTGCAGGGGGAACAACTGGCGCCGCCGGTCGCGCTGCCGCCGGTCGCGTTCACCACGCTTGAAGTCGAACTGGTGCGGCCGATGCTGGTAGACGCCTCGCGCAACTGGACGCAGCTGAACCCGGACTTCAGCCAGCGCTTGCTGATGGCATTCAAGATCATGAAGGAAAAGCACGGGTACGAGATGGCCTTGCTGGAGGGATATCGCAGTCCGGCGCGGCAAAATCTGCTGGCGAGCATGGGCAGCAACGTCACCAATGCGGGCGCCTTCCAGAGCTGGCATCAGTACGGCCTGGCGGCCGACTGCGCGTTCTGGCGCGACGGCAAACTGCTCATTTCGGAGAAACATCCGTGGGCGATGCGCGGCTACAGACTGTATGGCGAGGTCGCCGAGTCGCTCGGCCTGACCTGGGGCGGGCGCTGGACGATGATGGACTTCGGACACACCGAATTGCGGGTGCGCGGGGTAATGCGCAAATAGGTCGAGCGCTTGTCAAGGTTTGTTCTGGAACAAATTTCAGCGGGGGCAATGGTGCCAACATTGCCTCCCGGACTTTGTTTCCAACCCTCACGGACGCTCCCGACCATGGCTCGACTTTGGCAGTTCCTCACCGATAGCCGCGTACTCGGCGTGATCGGATTGGCCGCACTCGCGGCATTCTTGCTACTTGGCGCAGATACCCTTGAGGTCGCTGCGATATGGGCGGGGGTGGCGGCGCTGGCGCTGCTGGCCGGCTGGGGCCTGTACTGGGGCGCACGCTATTTCTACCGGCGCCGCTCGGCGACATTGCTCGCTGAAACGGTAGCGCCTGCCAGCGCCGAAGCGGCCGCCCAGGCCAGCGGCAGCGAAGTGGCGGTGCTGCGCAAGAGCATGCTGCAGGCCATCACCACCATCAAGACCTCGAAGCTCGGCTTGAACAGCGGCGCGGCGGCCTTGTACGAACTGCCGTGGTACATGATCATCGGCAATCCGGCGGCCGGCAAGAGCAGCGCGGTGGGCCACTCAGGGCTGCAGTTCCCGATCGCCGGCACCAAGGCCGTGCAGGGCGTGGCAGGAACCCGCAACTGCGACTGGTTCTTCACCACCGACGGCATCCTGCTCGACACGGCCGGGCGCTATTCGACGGTGGACGCCGACCGTGCGGAGTGGTTCAGCTTTCTCGCGCTGCTGCGCAAATACCGGCGGCGTGCGCCGATCAACGGCATCCTGATCTGCGTCAGCGTCGCTGAACTGATGGGCGCGAATCCGAAGAAATCGATCGACCTGGCCAAGAGCCTGCGCACGCGGGTGCAGGAGCTGACCGAAAAACTCGGCGTGTACGCGCCGGTGTATGTGGTGTTTACGAAGGCCGACCTGATCGCCGGCTTCGCCGATTTTTTCCACGACACCGAGCGCACCGAGCGCGATCGTGTGTGGGGCGCGACCATGCGCTTTAACCGGCGCAGCACCAGCCCGGACGTACTGGCGTTCTTCGACCAGCACTTCGACGAGCTGCACGACGGCCTGAAGGAAATGAGCCTGGCCAGCATGGCCGGCAACCGCAGCGCGCGCATGCGGCCTGGCGTGTTCACGTTCCCGCTCGAATTCGCGTCGATCAAGACGCCGCTGCGCGCCTTCCTGGCGACGCTGTTCGAAGAGAATACCTACCAGTTCAAGCCGGTGTTCCGCGGCTTTTACTTCACCAGCGCGCTGCAGGAAGGCTGTGTGGAGAACCAGTCGTCGAAACGCGTGGCGAGCCGCTTCGACCTCGAGCTGCGCGAGCAGAAGGCCGGCGAAGTGGAGCAGCAGAGCGGCTACTTCCTGCTCGACCTGTTCCGCAAGGTGATCTTCGCCGACAAGGAACTGGTGACGCGCTACACCAATCCGAACAGCGCCCGCTTCAAGTATGGCGCGTTTTTTGCGGCGACCATCCTGCTTGGCTGCTCGCTGGGCCTGTGGAGCTGGTCGTACATGGGCAATCGCCAGCTGGTGGCCAACGTGCAGGCGGACCTCGACAAGGTGGTGCGGCTGCAGGAAAAGCGCGCCGACCTGCAATCACGGCTCGAAGCGCTGGAGATCCTGCAGGACCGCATCGAGCAGCTGGAAAAATACCGCGCCAGCAAGCCGTGGATGCTGGGGTTTGGCCTGTACCAGGGCGAGGCGCTCGAGCGCAAGCTGCGCGACGAGTATTTTGGCGGCGTGCGCGAGATCATGCTGCAGCCGGTGGGGGCGGCGCTCGAATCGCTGCTCACGGAGATGAACGCCAACGCCGCGCAGCTCGACCCGTCGGCGCAGGCACCGGCGGCTGCGGCCAAGCCTGGCCAGCCGTACCAGGACGCGTCGCCGACCAACGTCACCGATGCGTACAACGCGCTGAAGACATATCTGATGTTGGCCGACAAGAGCCGCGCCGAGCCAAGTCACCTGAACGACCAGCTGACCCGCTTCTGGCGTGGCTGGCTGGAGGCGAGCCGCGGTGCGATGCCGAAGGAGAAAATGATCCGCAGCGCCGAGCGGCTGATGAGCTTTCACCTGACCCAGATCGCCGATCCGGCCTGGCCGCAGCTGACGCCCAAACTGGGCCTGCTCGACGGCGCGCGCGAAAACCTGCGCCGCGTGGTGCGCGGCACGCCGGCGCGCGAACGCGTGTATGCCGACATCAAGGCGCGTGCTGCGACCCGTTTTTCGGCCGTCACGGTGGCGCGCATCGTCGGCGAGCAGGACCAGGCGCTGATGGCCGGCAGCTACGCGGTTCCTGGCGCATTCACCCGCGACGCGTGGCAGAAGTTCGTGATCGGCGCGATCCGCGAGGCGTCCAACAAGGAACTGCAGAGCACCGACTGGGTGCTGAAGACGGCGGTGAAGGACGACCTGACGCTGGAAGGCAGTCCGGAACAGATCCAGAAATCGCTTACCGAACTGTATCAGGCCGACTACACGCGCGAGTGGCTCAAGTTCGTACAGGGCGTCACGGTGGCCGATCTGGGCACTTTTGAGGGCAGCATCGCGGCGATGAACCGGCTGGGCGATCCGCAAACGTCGCCGCTGGCCAAGCTGCTGGGTGCGATCTACCAGGAGACGTCGTGGGACAACCCGTCGGCCGCCAGCTCGAACATGGCGAAGGTAGAGAAAGGCCTGTTCGTGTGGTTCAAGGAGTCGATCCTGCGGCGCGCCCCTAGCGAAGCGCGCAACATTGCCGACCTGCCGCCGGACGCCGGCCGGCCGCGCAGCGAGGCGCCGGCAATGGGACCGATCGGGCGCGAGTTTGCCGGCGTGGCGCGGCTGGTCGGCCTGCGCGAGAAGCAGGCCTCGCTGATGGGTGGCTACCTGGATAACCTGTCGCGCCTGCGCGGCCGCCTGAACCAGCTGAAGAATCAGGGCGATCCGGGACCTGGCGCCAAGCAGTTCATGCAGCAGACGCTGGAAGGCAACGGCTCGGAGCTGTCGGACGCGCTGAAGTATGTCGACGAGCAGATGCTGACCGGGATGACCGACAGCCAGAAGATGGCGCTGCGGCCGATCCTGGTGCGCCCGCTGATCCAGACCTTCGCGGTAATCGTGATGCCGAGCGAGGCGGAACTGAACACGACGTGGCGGGCGCAGGTCATCGACCCGTTCCAGAAGGCGCTGGCTGCCAAGGCGCCGTTCGCGCCGGGCGCGCCGGAGGCGTCGGCGGCCGAAATCGCCCAGGTGTTCGGGCCGGAGGGCGCGATCGCCAAGTTCGTCAACACGTCGATGGGGCCATTGGTGGTGCGGCGCGGCGACGTGCTGGCCGCGCGCACCTGGGCCGACATCGGCATTTCGCTGGCGCCGCAGGCGGTGGCCAGCTTCCCCGGCTGGATCGCGCCGCTGTCGGCCAACGGCGTCGCCGCGGCGGCGCCGCAGACGGTGTTCCAGCTGCTGCCGCTGCAAGGTCCCGGCATCGCCGAATTCACCGTCGATATCGACGGCCAGCAGATGCGCTACCGGAATACGCCGCCGGCATGGACCAACATGGTCCATCCCGGACCGCAAGGCGTGCATGGCGCCCGCATCAGTGCCGTCACGGTGGACGGGCGCACGGTTGAACTGTTTAGCGATACGACCGACAAGGGCCTCGAGAAGATGCTGGCGGCGGCAGTGCGCAAGAAGAAGGGTGACCGCTGGAATGAGCTGCGCTGGAATAACGGCGCGGTGACGGTGGCAGTCGAGCTGAAGGTCGTCAGCGATCCGAATACCGCCAGCGCCCCCGCCAGCCAGGGCTTCCGCGGGCTGCGGCTGCCACCGGCGATCGTCGGGCGCGACGTCGCCGCGCCGGCCGGCGCCGTCATCGCCGCCGCCGGCAGCGGCGGTGCGCAATGAGAGGCGCGATGCAGGAACGCTTCGGCTACTTCGGCAAGGTGCCGTCGCACAGCGACTTCATCAAGCTGTCGCCGGACACCGAGCTGATGGGCGCGCTTGACGACTGGCTGGCCGAAGTGATGACGCGGCTGCCGGACGACGCGCGCTGGAAGATCCACTACGACGCGCTGGCGCCTGTCAACTTCGCCTTCGTCGGCCCGCGCCGACGCCATGCCATCGCCGGCCACATCGTCGCCAGCCGCGACCAGTCGGGACGCCGTTTTCCGTTCCTGATGATGCGCACGCTGGAGGTGGCCGATCCTGCCGCTTTCGTGTCGCAATGCCCGCTGGCGCTCGATCCGCTGTTCGCCTTCTTTGCCGCGACGGCGCCGAAGGTGGTTGGCGCGGCCGATCCGGCCTCGCCGCTGCAGGAAATCGCCGACACCGTGCTGGCGCCGGACGACAACTGCGGCGCCGCACTGACGGCGTTCCTGGCCACCGGCACGGTCGGCTCGCTGGCCGCGCTGCTGGGACGCGCCGACGTGCGCGAGCTGGTGCTGGCACTTGGCCTGTTGCTGCAGCCGGTGATGCACAGCGGCGCGGCCGACCTGGAAAAGAGCCTTGTGCTGCCGCTGCCCGATGCGCCCGGCGCGCGCGCGGCGGTGGCGTCATTCTGGATGGAGCTGATTGCGCCGTTCCTGCGCCAGGCCGATCTTGACCTGGTGCTGTTTGTCACCGAGCTCGAAACGCGGCCGGTGCTGGTGGTCGGCTTCTGCGACGCCTGCGTCGCCTGCCTGCACGCCATCATCGATCCGCTGGTCGGCCGCGACCAGCAGGTCAGCTTTGCCGACACCGGCTGGGTCGACGAGCAGGTCGGCGTCGACATCGACGTGCGCGCGCTGGCGAGCTACCTCGACCAGCCGCAGCTGCCGCTGAAAATGGCGCGCGAACTATTCCTCGATACTTTCATCGGAGTCGCCCAGTGAAGAAAATAGTCCTGTCCGCGGCCGCCTGGCTGGCCGCCGGTGCCGCATGCGCGCAAACGCCCGCAGTTCCCGCGGCCGCTGCCACGCCGCTGCCGCCGATTGTCGCCAGCGGCATGCTGGCCGACGACGCCAGCAGGGCTGCGCTATTGGCGCGCCTGCGCCAGGTGTTCGGCGCCGAGCGCGTGGTCGACCAGCTGACGATCGGCCCGGTGGCGGCGCCGCCGAACTGGAACGAGTACCTGGCCAAGCTGGTCGGGCCGAACCTGAAGCTGGTCAGCCATGGCCAGCTGAAGGTCGACGGCAGCGCGGTCAGCCTGCGCGGCGACGTCGCCAGCGAGGCGACGCGCCAGCAGATCGCCGCCGACCTGGCGGCCGGTCTCAATCCGAGCTACACCATCAACAACGGGCTGCGGGTGGCGGAGTCGGAACAATCGGTGCTCGACGCCGCGCTGGCCAACCGCATCATCGAATTCGAGTCGGGCAAGGCGACGCTGACCGATTCGGGCCGCGCCATCCTCGACCAGATGAGCGTTGCGCTGCTCAAGCTGAAGGACAAGAAGGTTGAACTGATCGGCCATACCGACAACGCCGGCGCGCGTGCCAGCAACCTGTCGCTAAGCCAGGCGCGCGCCGAAGCGGTGAAGGCGTACGTCACTGCCAAAGGGATCAAGGCGGAATCGATCGCGGTGTCGGGCGAGGGCCCGGACAGGCCGGTGGCCGACAACCGCACCGCCGACGGCCGCGCGCGCAACCGTCGGATCGAGTTCAAGGTGGTGCAGTAGCCTAAAACCTCCGGGGTCAGTGCCAACCTCCGGGGTCAGTGCCGACATTCGGACACGGCCCCTGCTGTAGGTGCATCGCGAAGGATGCGACGGATGAGCTCGTGTCCGAATGTCGGCACGGACCCCGGCTGAGGTGGTGCAGTAGTCAAGGCAGGGTGATGGTCACGCTGGCCGCGCGCGGCGGCAGCTTGACCATGTCGTTGTAGCCGGCCAGCGCGGTGCCGGTGGCGTGACCCAGGCTGGCGCGAAAGCCGATGTAGGCGCCCATGCCGGCCAGCGCGAACACCGCCGTCAGCACCCATAGCGACAGGTCGCTGCGCAGCTTGTTGGAGATCTGGTCGGGCCGCTCGGCATGCGGCGCGAAGCCGCGGCTTTTGCCGCGCATGCGGGCAATCTCGTTGCCGAGCGTGGCGCACATGAAGTTCAGCTTGTCCTCGCCGTCGAGCGCGTAGCGGCCCTGGAATCCCAACAGAAGACACATGTGAAACACCTCGAGCGCCTGCACATGGGCGCTGCCGCGCGCGCGCAGGTCCTCGAGCCGCTGGAAGAAGTGTTCGCCGGCCAGCTGGTCGCCGAACAGGCGCAGTTGCAGCGGCCGCGTCTGCCATTCTTCGCGGATGCCGTACTGCGAGCGCAGGATGATCTCGTCGACCGCCGCGCAGAACGCGTACTTGGCCGAATGGACGTCGTCGGCGTTGACCGCCAGCGTCTTGGCGTGGCGATCGACGTCGGCCAGGAAGCGCGTCATGTGTTCGGCGAAGCCGGCCTGGTCCTGCGGACCACAGCCGTTCTTGAGCAGGTACAGGGCATAAAAGCCTTCGTACATCAGGTCGACGAGGCTTTGCGGATCGTTGCCGCCGGCGCCGCGGTTGGCCAGCAGGGTCGGTGCGGCGCGCCGTTCGACGTGCTGGGTCATGATGCAAACGCCATAGGTTGTGGGTGCATGTACGCCTCGCGAAATGATGGTTGAGGGAAACGCCTAGCTTGCGGTAACCCGACCGCGTTCTTGTGAGCTAGCGCAACTTTTCAAGCGAATTACCTACAAAAAAGATACCGCCGGGAACTTTGAGCAAGCGCAAGAACCGGCGATTTTCCTTGTCCAATAATGTTGTCTGGACCAACGGCAACGGAGAACCACATGATCAAGAAGCGCGTGTTGACTAGTATTCTGAGTATCGCCGTGTTGGCCGGTTGCGCCAGCACCGCGCCGGCGCCGGCATCGAAGCCGGCGCCAATGGCGACGGCGATGGCCGACGCCGACGCCGCCGTCAAGGCCGGCCGCACCGACCAGGCCTACACAATCCTGAAGGCGGCGACGGTAGCGCACCCCACCGACAAGTCGCCGTGGCTGCGCATGTCCCAGCTGCGCTTCGACGACAAACAATACGGCGAAGCGATCGTCGCCGGCCTGCAGGCGATCGAGCGCGACCCCGACGACATGCTCGCTTACAGCCTGGTCGCCGCGAGCGGCCTGCGCGTCTCGAGCAAGGCGCTCAATGACCTGACGCAGAAGAACGGCTTCACCGGCTCGGTGCGCAGCGAGGCGCAGGACCTGGCGACGCTGTTGCACACCAAACTGGGCGGCCCGATTGTGTCGGCCAGACGCAGCGATGACAAGCCGCGCCCTGCCGGCATCAGGGCGGCGGCGCCGGCTGCGGTTCCAGCCATCAAGTGCAGCGGCCCATTCTGCGGCCTCAATTAATTGTCTGGGCCGGCACTCGCCGGCCTCCTCTTCGTAACCCCTGGAGTCCACATGGCCAAGAAGGAAAGCGTGCAGAAACGCCTGCAAAAAATACGCGCGCCGCGCGTGCAGATGACGTACGACGTCGAAATCGGCGACGCCCTGGAAAACAAGGAACTGCCCTTCGTGGTCGGAGTGATCGGCGACTTCGGCTGCGATCCGGCGGTGGCCAAGAAGTCCCTCAAGGACCGCAATTTCGTCAATGTCGACAGCGGCAATTTCGACGAGGTGCTCGGCGGCGTGGCGCCGGTGGCGACGTTTCGCGTCAAGAACCACTTGAGCGAAGAGGGCGGCGAATTCGGCGTCCAGCTGCAGTTCAAGGAGATGGACGACTTCCGGCCCGAATCGGTGGTGCGCCAGGTCGCGCCGCTCAATGGCCTGCTTGAAGCGCGCACCAAGCTGGCCGACCTGCGCAACAAGCTGGCGGGGAACGACAAGCTAGAAGACATCCTGTCCGCAGTGCTGACCAATACCGAAAAACTGAGCAGCCTGCACAAGGCCGCCAAAGTGGGAGGGAAATAACATGGCCGCCATGCTCGAAAAAATCAACGCGCCGATGGAAGTGGAAACGAGCCTGCTCGACCAGATCGTCGAACAAAGCCGCGTCGCCAAGTCGACCAGCGAACATGAGCGCGCGCGCGACATCATCTCCGAACTGGTCAGCCAGGTCATGGACGGCACGGTCGTCATGTCGGACAACCTGTCGGCCACGCTCGACGCCCGCGTGGCCGAACTGGACCGCATGATCTCGATGCAGCTGTCGGCGGTGATGCACGCGCCAGAATTCCAGAAGCTCGAACGCAGCTGGACCGGCCTGCAGTACCTGGTCAAGAACACCTCCGGCACCAACCAGCAGATCCGCATGATGAATGCGACCAAGAAGGAACTGGTCAAGAACTTCCAGTCGGCGCTCGAATTCGACCAGAGCGTGATCTTCAAGAAGGTCTACGAAGAAGAATTCGGCACCTTCGGCGGCGCCCCGTACGGCACCCTGATCGGCGACTTCGAGATCACCCGCCAGCCCGAAGACATCTATTTTCTCGAGCAGATGTCGCATGTGGCCGCGGCCAGCCACGCGCCGTTCATCACGGCCGCCTCGCCGGAGCTGTTCGGCATCGAGACCTACGGCGACCTTGGCAAGCCGCGCGACCTGGCAAAGGTGTTCGACACGGCCGAATATGCCAAGTGGAAGGCGTTCCGCGAATCCGAAGACGCGCGCTATGTCGGCATCACGCTGCCGCGCTTTCTCGGCCGCCTGCCGTTCAACCCGGCCGACGGCATGACGGTGGACGGCTTCAACTTCGTCGAGGACGTCGACGGCACCGACCACCAGAAATACCTGTGGTGTAACGCCGCCTACGCGTTCGCCAGCAAGCTGACGCGCGCCTTCGAGGACTTCGGCTGGTGCGCGGCGATCCGCGGCGTCGAAGGCGGCGGCCTGGTGGAAGACCTGCCGACCCACACCTTCAAGACCGACGAAGGTGAAGTGGCGCTGAAATGCCCGACCGAGCTGGCCATCACCGACCGCCGCGAGAAGGAACTGTCGGACCTGGGCTTCATCTCGCTGGTGCACTGCAAGAACACGTCGTACGCGGCGTTCTTCGGCGCGCAGTCGGCGCAAAAGGCCAAGAAGTATGCCAACGAGGCGGCCAATGCCAATGCGGTGCTGTCGTCGCAGCTGCAGTACATCTTTGCGGTGTCGCGCATCGCGCACTACATGAAGGCCATGATGCGCGACAAAATCGGCAGCTTCTCGGCCGCTTCCAGCGTCGAGGAGTTCCTCAACCGCTGGCTGACGCAGTACGTGCTGCTCGACGATAACGCGAGCCAGGAGCAAAAGGCGCAGTTCCCGCTGCGTGAAGCAAGCGTGCAGGTGATGGAAGTGCCGGGCCGGCCCGGCGTCTATCGCGCGGTGTCGTTTCTGCGTCCGCACTTCCAGCTCGACGAGCTGTCGGTGTCGCTGCGCCTGGTCGCCGAACTGCCGCAGTCGACCAAAAACTAGAAACAGTCCACCCATCCACTAGGAGCGAAAAATGGCAATTGACGTGTACCTGCAAATCGATGGCATTAAAGGCGAATCGACCGACGACAAGCACAAGGACTGGATCGAGTGCAAGTCGGTGACCTGGTCGGTGTCGCAGCCGAAGTCGGCGACCGCGTCGACCGGTGGCGGCCACACCGCCGAGCGCTGCGAGCACAGCGAGATCAGCATCTCCAAGCTGGCCGACCTGTCGACGCCGATCCTGCTGCAGACCTGCTCGTCGGGCAAGACGATCCCGAAGGCGAAGTTCGAGTTCATGCGCGCCGACGGCAAGGGCGAGCGCATCAAGTACTTCGAGATCGAGCTGGAAAATGTGCTGATCGGCGACGTCAGCCCGGCGGTGGCGGAAGGCGACATCCTCACCGAGAGCATGGGCCTGAAGTTCTCCAAGGTGAAATGGAAGTACACCCAGCAGAAGGTCGGCGGCGGCTCGGGCGGCAACACCTCCGGCGGCTGGGACCTGGCCACCAACAAGGTGGTGTGACGGCGGTGTCGGCCAAAGGCTTCGCCCCCGGCCTGCTCGATCGCCTGTTCGGCGATCGCGCGCAGGCCGCCCCCGGCGGCGCGCCGGCGACCGTCACGCGGCTGTCGATGGAGCAGCTCAAGGACAGCGTCGCGCGCGACCTCGAAGCGCTGCTCAACACGCGGCTCGGCATCGCGCCGGATCTGCTGGACGGCTATCCGGAAAGCCGCAAGTCGATCATCAGCTACGGCCTGATCGACTTCGCCGGCTTCTGCCTGTCCAGTACCGACGACCGCGCCGCCATCTGCGCCAGCCTGAAGTCGGCAATCGAGCAGCACGAGCCGCGCCTGAAGGAAGTGAGCGCAACGCTCGAGATGGAGCAGGGCAGCGTGAACCGCCTCAACTTCGTCATCAACGCGACGCTGCAAGTCGATAAGTCGGCCGAGCCGGTCAACTTCAACGCAGTGCTGCAACCGTCGTCGCTGCACTACTCGATCAGCAAGGCGGCGCGCACCGTGCGCGCCTGAACTGCCACCAGGAGGCCGTCATGGCTTACGTTTCATCGCGCCTGGCGCTCGCCTTGGCGCTGCTGGCCCCCGCATGCGCGGCCCTGTCGGCGCCGCTGGCCGCTTGCCCGCCGCAGCAGCGCCAGGGCAGCCAGTCTGCCCTCCTCGACAGCGCCGGCGTGTTCGACGGCACGCCCGACAACAAGGTGGAGCTGCTGCCCGATTTCGCCAGCCTTCAGTGGGACCTGGCCACCGATCAGCAGGAAGCGCGCGCCCGCGGCGAAGCGATCCACCTGGTCTGCAAATACAAAGGCATCAAATCGACCGTCACCCTCAAGCTCGCGTACGAGGCCACGCTGTGCAAGGCGGAAGGCGTCAACAACCGCACAGTCGTGTCCTGCAGCGCAGCGCCCAAGACAACAGACAAGGATTAATCGCGATGGACATCAATCTCAAAACGCTGATCGGAAAACTCAATGGCTGCAGCCGCGCCGCCGCCAGCCGCGCCGCCGCCATCTGCGTCAGCCAGGGTCATTACGAGGTGGACATTGAACACCTGTTCCTGGCGTTGCTGGAGCAGCCCGACTGCGACTTCGCCTGCATCGCCCGGCAATGCGGCATCAGCGCGACCGGGCTGGAGACCGATCTGCGCAACGAGATCAGCCGCTTTGCCAAAGGCAGCACGCGCACGCCGGTATTTTCGCGCCACTTGCCGACGCTGTTCGAACACGCCTGGCTGATCGCCTCGCTGGGCGGCGGCGGACCGCACCAGATCCGCAGCGGCCACCTGCTGCTGGCCCTGTTGACCGCGCCCGACCTGGCGCAACTGGCGCAGCGCGGCTCGAAGCTCTTCGCACAAGTTCCGATCGACCGCCTGAAGCACGATTTCGACAAGCTCACGCGCGGCTCCGACGAAGCCGTTTCTAGCGCGCCGAGCGAATCTGGCGGCGGCGACCCGGTGTCCGAGCTGGAGCAGGGTAGCGCCCACCAGACGCCGGCGCTCGACCAGTTCACCACCTGCCTGACGCAGCGTGCCCGTGACGGCAA
The DNA here is from genome assembly GCF_049897565.1 of Massilia sp. TWR1-2-2. Taxonomy (NCBI): domain Bacteria; kingdom Pseudomonadati; phylum Pseudomonadota; class Betaproteobacteria; order Burkholderiales; family Oxalobacteraceae; genus Massilia; species Massilia sp. TWR1-2-2. Next base: position 21,011 of record NZ_JAFCWM010000004.1, read on the forward strand.
GCTCGATCCGGTGATCGGGCGCGACCCCGAGATCCGCCAGGCGATCGACATCCTGATGCGGCGCCGCCAGAACAACCCGATCCTGACGGGCGAAGCGGGCGTCGGCAAGACGGCGGTGGTGGAAGGCCTGGCGCTGCGCATCGCCAGCGGCGACGTGCCTGAGGTGCTGTGCGGTGTCGAGATCCATACGCTCGACATGGGCCTGCTGCAGGCCGGCGCCAGCGTCAAGGGCGAGTTCGAGAGCCGCCTGAAGAACGTCATCGACGAAGTCAAGAAGAGCGCGCACGCGATCATCCTGTTCATCGACGAGGCGCACACGATGATCGGCGCCGGCGGCGCGGCCGGCCAGAACGATGCGGCCAACCTGCTCAAACCTGCGCTGGCGCGCGGCGAACTGCGCACCATCGCCGCCACTACCTGGGGCGAGTACAAGAAGTATTTCGAAAAGGACGCCGCACTGGCGCGGCGCTTCCAGGTCGTCAAGGTCGAGGAGCCGGACGAAGCTACCGCCTGCGCAATGCTGCGCGCGATGGCGCCGCTGATGGAAAAGCATTTCGGCGTGCGCGTGTACGACGACGCGATCGAAGAGGCGGTGCGGCTGTCGCACCGCTATATCAGCGGCCGCCAGCTGCCGGACAAGGCGATCAGCGTGCTCGATACCGCCTGCGCCAAGGTGGCGCTTGGCCAGAGCGCGACGCCGGCGCTGGTGGAAGCGGGTGGGCGCCTGCTCGAACGGATCGATGCCCAGGTGGCAGCCCTCACGCGCGAAGAGAGCGCTGGCGCTGACCACGCCGCCAAGCTGGCCGCGCTGCGCGCCGAGCGCCGCGCAGCCGTCGAAGCGCAGCGCGACGTGCAGAAGCGCTGGGAGCAGGAGCAGGTGATCAACAGCGAGATCCAGGCGCTGCGCAGCAGCATGGAACAAGGCGGCGGCGACGGCGCCGGCGCCCGCCTGCGCGGCCTGATCGACCAACTGCGCACGGTGCAGGGCGAAGCGCCGCTGGTGCCGGTGCAGGTGGACGGCCACGTGGTGGCCGAAATTGTCGCCGGCTGGACCGGTATTCCGCTCGGGCGCATGGTCAAGGACGAGATCAGGACGGTGATGAACTTGCAGGGCCTGCTGGAAGAGCGCATCCTCGGCCAGTCGCATGCCGGCGCCGTCGTGGCGCAGCGCGTGCGCACCGCGCGCGCCAACCTGGACGACCCGAACAAGCCGAAAGGCGTATTCTTGTTTGTCGGCACGTCGGGCGTCGGCAAGACCGAGACCGCGCTGGCGCTGGCCGACCTGCTGTACGGCGGCGAGCGCAAACTGATCACCATCAACATGAGCGAATACCAGGAAGCGCACAGCGTATCGGGCCTGAAGGGTTCGCCGCCGGGCTACGTCGGCTACGGCGAAGGCGGCGTGCTGACCGAGGCGGTGCGCCGCAACCCGTACAGCGTGGTGCTGCTCGACGAAGTCGAGAAGGCCCATCCCGACGTGCTCGAACTGTTCTTCCAGGTGTTCGACAAGGGCGTGCTCGATGACGCGGAAGGGCGCCAGATCGACTTTCGCAACACCATCATCATCCTGACGTCGAACGCGGCGTCGTCGCAGATGATGCAGGCCTGCCTGAACAAGTCGGCGGCCGAGATGCCCGATCCGACCCAACTGGCCGAGATCATTCGCCCGCAACTGATGAAGCACTTCAAGCCGGCCTTCCTCGGCAGGCTGACGGTGGTGCCGTTCTATCCGATCGGCGACGAGGTGTTGGGCCGCATCATTCGCCTCAAGCTCGAGCGCATCCGCCGCCGCATCGACCAGAACCACCAGGCGCAGTTCGACTACGACGACGCGCTGGTGAACGCGGTGCTGGCGCGCTGCACCGAGGTCGATTCGGGCGCGCGCAACGTCGACACGATCCTGAACGGCACGCTGCTGCCGGAGATCGCCGATTCGGTGCTGGCCCGCATGGCCGAAGGCGGCGCAATCGCCCGCATCAAGGTCAGCGCCACCAAGGCCGGCAAATTCAAGTACGCGGTCGAGCCATGCTGAACATCGACGAACTGCTCGAACCGGTCAGCGCCGCCAATCCGTGCGGCGAGGACCTGGCGTTTTCCAGCGAGCTCGATGCGATCGCCAAGGCGCGCCAGGCCGACGATCCGTCGATCGAGCAGGGCGCGTGGGTGACCGCGCTGAAGGAGGCGGACTGGAAGTTCGTCGGCAGCGGCTGCGCCAGGCTGCTCAAGACGCGCAGCAAGGATCTGCGGCTGGCGGTCTGGCTGGCCGAGGCAAGCGCCAAGACGGTCGGCTTTCGGGGCCTTGGCGACGGCCTGCTGGTGGCCGCGGCGCTGTGCGAGCGCTATTGGGACACGCTCTATCCGCAGCCCGATGAAGGCAGCTTCGAGCAGCGTGTCGGCAACCTGTGCTGGATTGCCGCGCGCGCGCCGCAACTGGCGCGTGAAGTCGCGCTCACCGAAGGCGCCGGCACCGCGTTTTCGCTGATCGACTTCGAGAGCGCCCGCACGCGCGGCGCCGACGAAGACGGGCCCGATGTCGACGCGGCGCGGCGCCGCACGTCGCGCGCGTTTTATCAGGCGCTGCTCGACGACACCGCGCACTGCGTCGCGGCGTTGGCGGAGCTGGAACGGGTGACCGACGAGAAGCTCGGCGCCGATGGACCGGGCTTCACGGCGGCGCGCGAGGCGCTGCACAACGTGATCCATTTCATTTCGCCATTCGCGCGCGAGGCCGGCGCCGGCGCGCAGGCAGGGACCGCGGAATTGCCGGGTGCGCCGGTTGCAGCGGCAGCGGCGCCGGCGCAAGCCGTCGCCGTCGGCGCCAGCGGGCCGCTGCAGTCGCGCGCGCAAGCACTGGCGCAGCTGCGCGCGGTGGCAGAATTTTTTCGCCGCACCGAGCCGCACAGCCCCGTCGCCTACCTGGCCGACAAGGCCGCCAACTGGGGCGAGCAGCCTTTGCACGTGTGGCTGCGCAGCGTGGTGAAGGACCAGGCGGTGTTCGAACAGTTGGAGGAAATGCTGGGAGCGCAGGCAGCGCCTGGCTAATTGACGTCGTACACCGGACGCGGCGAACTTTGTCGCCGCGTTCGGGTCTGACACTATGTGTCAGACTTCTTCTTCACACTCGATGCTTCAGTCGTCGTTCTTCTTCGCTGCCTTGCCAGCGGTCGCTACGCCATCACCTACCTTCGCCGTCGCCTTGGCAATCTGCTCCTCCACCGTCTGCACGGCCTGGCGCGTCGCCTTCGTCACCTGCTCGTAACCGTGGAAGGCGTTGTCGATGGCGGTCTTGATGATCTCCACGGCATTCGGCTGGCCCGGCTTGACGTTTTGCGTGACGTCGTAGATCAGCGCGGTGAGCGCGCTTTTTGCTTCGGCGACGTGGGCGTCGGCCGCCTGCGTGAACTCGGTGCGGATTTCGTCGATGATGACCTTCATCTGGTCGCGGTACTCCACCACGCCTTCCATGCCGGGCTTGGCCATCGATGCGGCGGCGGCCATGGCTTGCTTCGGATCCTTGGCCTGGCTGATCTCCTTGCCGGCCGCCATCGAGCCTTCGACCGAATTTTTCGCGGTCGCCAGATTGAGAGCGACGACCTGCTCGACGCCTTGCACCGCCTTGCTGGTCAGGGCGTTGAAGGTCATCATCTGCAGTTCAAACAGGGTCTTGGTGGCGGATGCAAATTGTTCGGGATTCGTAAACATTAACTTCTCCTCGGATTGGATGGATGCAACGGACTACCTTCCTAAATCTCCCCACTTTTGTCGATCTATTATTTAGCAGCTGATAACTTTTCGCAATGACTATCTTGATAGGGCCCGCTGGCCTTTTCCCAGCCGTGGCCGAGCGAGGTCTGGGCGCAGAATTGCTTGCCGTCGATCTTGCTGCGCCACATGAACCAGGGTGCGGGCGCCGCCGCCAGCGCGGAACAGACTCCGGCTATCAGCAAACCGATTCCTATTGTTTTTCCTTTTCGCATTGGCTGAGCATAACTTGTTGACGCTGCAAGTCAAGCGTGCGCGGGTTCGGGCCGCGTTGGCGCGGCCAGCGGCAGCAGCAACGTGACGCTGGCGCCGGCGCCCGGGTCGCTGCGCAGTGCGATGCTTCCGCCGAGAACGCCGCTGACGATGTTGTGCGCCACGTGCAGCCCCAGCCCGGAGCGGCCGGCGCCGCGGCGGGTGGTAAAGAAGGGGTCGAAGGCGTGGGCCAGCACGTCCGGCGTCATGCCGCCGCCGCTGTCGGCCACGGTCACCGCGACGAGGTTGTCGGCGCGCATCTCGGCGGCGATGCGCACAGTGCCGCCGTTGCCGTCGGGGAAAGCATGGGCGACGCAGTTTTCGAACAGCTCGGTGACCACCTGCGACAGCGGTCCGGGGTAGCTATCCATCTGCAGGCCAGGTTCAAGCGCCAGGTCGATCCTGACGCGGGCAAGCTTGGCGGCTACGCGCAGCGGCGCGGCGAGGTCTGACAGCAGTCCGGTGACGTCGAACTGGCGGCGCTCCGAGCTGGCATGGTCGACCGCGATCTGCTTGAAGCCGGCGACCAGCGTGGCGGCGCGCTTGAGATTGCGCACCAGCAGCTCGCCGGCCTCGCCGGCGGTGGCCAGGTAGCGCGTCAGATCGGAGCGGCGCAGGCCGTCGGCCATGCTGGTCTCGAGCGCACGGGTGCGTTCGGCCAGCGCACTGGCGACCACCAGGCTGTTGCCGATCGGCGTATTGAGTTCGTGGGCGACGCCGGCCACCAGCGCGCCGAGCGCGGCCAGCTTGTCGCGCCGCACCAGTTCATCCTGCGCCAGCGACAGCGTCTCGACGGCGTGGGTCAGTTCGGCGGTGCGCGCGGCGACCAGGTCCTCGAGGTGCTCGCGATGCTGGGCCAGTTCGCTTTCGCGGCGCGTGCGTTCGATGGCGATGCCGGCCAGGTGGCTGGCGACGTCGATCAGGTGGAGTTCGTCGTTAGTGGGAGTGCGCACTTCGCGGTAGTACATGGCGAACGAGCCGAGCACATGCTGCAGGTCCGGCGCGATCGGAGTCGACCAGCAAGCGCGCAGGCCATGCGACACAGCCAGCGCGCGATAGGGCGCCCAGCGCTCGTCGGCGAGGATGTCGGGCACGATGACGTTCTCGTTGCTGAACATCGCCGCGCCACAGGAGCCCGCGCCGGGCCCGATCGACAGGCCGTCGAGCGCGGCCATGTAGACTGCCGGCAGGTTCGGGCCGGAGGCCGGATGCACGGTGTGGCCATCGGCGTCGAGCAGCAGCACCGAGCAGAGCACGCCGTCGGACTGGCTCTCGACGAGCAGCACCAGGTGATCGAGAATCTGGGTCAGCGGCGCGCCGCGCGCGACCAGTTCGAGCACGCGGGCCTGGCCTTCGCGCAGCTGGGCGGCGCGCAGCTGGCGCGAGATGTCGAGCACGCGCACGTGCAGCAGGCGGCGGCCGGCGAGCGGCAACGCAATCATCAGCACTTCGCAGGCGATGGCGGCGCCGGCGGCGGTGCGAAACGTCATGGCGAACAGGCCATGACGGCCCTCGATGGCGCGGCCCGCCTCGGCCTGCAACAGCGACGCCGATGAACGCCCGCCCGGCTGCAGGGCCGGATACAGGTCGGCCAGCGGCGTGCGTAGCAGCTCATCGCGTGAAAGGCCCCACAAGGCCTCGGCTTTCGGATTGGCATCGGCGACGTTGCCGGCGTCGACGTCGAACAGGGCGCTCGGATCCGGCGACTGCATCAGCATCGCGTGGTAGTTCACCTGCAGCGAATTGTGGTCCATCGGCAGCCTCGCGAAGCGGCAATACTGGCAGTGTAGTACAAAGCTGGCGGAAGCGGCCTACAGCACGGGATAGCCTTCGTGGGCCAGGCGGGCGCGCACGATGGCGGGGTCGGCGATGGTGTCGACGGTGGCGGTGCGGGCGGCGATGTCGACCTGTACCTTGGCGGCGGGGTCGAGTTCGAGGACAGTATCGGTGATGGCGCGGGCGCAATGGGCGCAGCTAATGGCGGGAATGCTGAAGGTGAGCACGTTATTCTCCTGTGTTTGAATGAAGACACCTAAGCATAGCAAAACGCCGCGATTTCAAACGGCTGCCGTGCAATCGATCGGCCATAGCAAAACGCCGCATCCCTTTTGCAAAGGATGCGGCGTTTTCAGGCTGCTGTTTATCCGGTAGTTTGGTGCCCACGGAGGGACTCGAACCCCCACACCCGAAGGCACATGGACCTGAACCATGCGCGTCTACCAATTCCGCCACGTGGGCACTGCTGTTGCTTCTACTGGACCAACCAAAACACTTTAACGACAAACTAAAACGCCGCAATCTTTACAACGATCACGGCGCAGTAGGTGATGCTTGCGGAAATCAATCCGGTAGTTGGTGCCCACGGAGGGACTCGAACCCCCACACCCGAAGGCACATGGACCTGAACCATGCGCGTCTACCAATTCCGCCACGTGGGCAATGTTGCTGATCAGCGTTGCCGCCGACTTCTGCTATCATACTAGCCTTTGGAGTTTTGCGCCAGACTAACTTTCGTTACCCTCGGTGCTTTACGCCGGTGCCAGTACTCTGCTTTCTCTCGCTGTGGCTTGGTGCCGCCGCGAAAGACCGAAATTATAGCGGATCAATTTGAAATGTCAAAGCTCCCCACCAAGTATTTTCGGAGCACGGCACGTTAGGCGAAATGTGGTGTCCTCCGTTACACTACGCGTACCGACGTGTCAATCAAACCAACGTGTCAGTCATGCGGAACGGCATCCCGCAAGCGCTGTCAAAAACAATTATTGAAGACGATTTGAACCAACCTACACATACCATCCCTAGCCGCGAGGAAATTCTCGGCATCTTCCGCGACGCACAGTCCCCGCTCGATGCAGCAGCCCTGGCGCGCGCCCTCAAGGTCGATCCCGACGCGGTAGAAGTGCTGTCGCGCCGCCTGAACGCAATGGCGCGCGACGGCCAGATCCTTTCCGACAAGACCGGCATGTTCGAGCTGGCCGACCATACCGGCTTCGTTGCCGGCAAAGTCAGCGCGCACCGCGACGGCTTCGGCTTCGTCATTCCGGACGAGCCGGGCGAAGACCTGTTCCTGTCCGACAAAGAAATGCAGAAAGTGCTGCATGGCGACCGCGTGCTGGCGAAAGTGACCGGCACCGACCGCCGCGGGCGCCAGGAAGGCACCATCGTCGAAGTCGTCTCGCGCGCCAACAGCCACGTCATCGGCCGCCTGCTCAACGAAAACGGCGTCTGGCTGATCGCGCCGGAAGACAAGCGCATCGGCCAGGACATCCTGGTCGCCGGTTCGCCAGGCAAGGCGAAAGCCGGCCAGATCGTCAGCGTCGAGCTGGTCGAGCAGCCGTCGCGCTTCAAGCAGCCGACCGGCACCATCGTCGAAGTACTCGGCGACCTGGACGACCCCGGCATGGAGATTGAAATTGCCGTGCGCAAGTTCGGCGTACCGCACATCTTCTCGGCCGCGGCCCTCAAATCGGCCGCCAGGCTGCCCGCCGAAGTGCGCGATGCCGACCTGGAAGACCGGGTCGACCTGCGCGACGTGCCGCTGGTGACGATCGACGGCGAAGACGCGCGCGACTTCGACGACGCGGTCTACTGCGAGCCGGTCAATATCGACGGCGACAATTCGTTCCGCCTGCTCGTCGCCATTGCCGACGTCAGCCACTACGTCAAGCCGAACGACGCGCTCGATGTCGATGCGCTCGAGCGCAGCACCTCGGTGTATTTCCCGCGCCGCGTGATTCCGATGCTGCCGGAAAAGCTGTCGAACGGCCTGTGCTCGCTGAACCCGGCGGTCGACCGCCTGACGCTGGTGTGCGACATGGTGGTCTCGTCGATCGGTGAAGTCACCGCCTACCAGTTCTATCCGGCAGTGATCCATTCGGCCGCGCGCCTGACGTACAACGAAGTGGCCGACATTTTGGCCAACACGGCCGGTCCCGAAGCGCAGCGCCGGCCGGCCATCGTGCCGCACCTGCTGAACCTGAACGACGTGTATCACGCGTTGAACAAGGCGCGCCACGTGCGCGGCGCGATCGATTTCGACACGACCGAAACGTACATCGTCTGCAATGCGCTCGGCAAGATCGAGAAGATCATCCCGCGCACCCGCAACGACGCGCACAAGCTGATCGAAGAGTGCATGTTGTCGGCCAACGTGTGCGCGGCGGACCTGCTGATCCGCCACAAGCATCCGGGCACCTACCGCATCCACGCGTCGCCAACCGAAGAGAAGCTGGCGCAGGTGCGCACGTTCCTGCAGCAAGTCGGCCTGAACCTTGGCGGCGGCGACAAGCCGAGCGCGAACGACTACGCCGTGCTGATGAAGCAGGTGAAAGAGCGTCCCGACGCGCAACTGCTGCAAACCATGCTGCTGCGCTCGATGCAGCAGGCGGTCTACAGCCCCGACAACATCGGCCACTTCGGCCTGGCGTACGAGGCGTATGCCCACTTCACCAGCCCGATCCGCCGCTATCCGGACTTGCTGACGCACCGCGCCATCAAGGCCATCTTGCTGGGCAAGAAGTACGAGCCGAAAGGCATCGAACTGGCCGGCCTGAACACGACGGTGTCGAACGCGACGCGCAAGAAGCAGGCGAAGGACAAGGCCAAGGGCACGCAAAAGCAAGAGAAGGATATGACGATCTGGGACGCGCTCGGCGTTCACTGTTCGGCCAACGAGCGGCGCGCCGATGAAGCCTCGCGCGACGTCGAAGCATGGCTCAAGTGTTACTTCATCAAGGACAAGCTTGGCGAAGAGTTCACCGGCGTCGTGTCGGGCGTGACCACCTTCGGCATCTTCGTGCAGCTCGACGCGCTGTACGTCGAAGGCCTGGTCCACATCACCGAACTGGGCACCGATTTCTTCCAGTACGACGATGCGCGCCACGAACTGCGCGGCGAGCGCACCGGCAAGCGCTACCAGCTGACCGACCGCGTCACCGTCAAGGTTGCCAGGGTCGACCTGGAAGCGCGCAAGATCGACCTGGTGCTCGCCGGCGGCGCCGACGAGGTATCCGGCGTCGGCATGCCCAAGAGCAGTGCGGCAAAGGCGCAGGACGCCAAGCCGGCCAAGTCGCGCAAAACCGGCGGTGGCGACAATTCGTCGCGCTACGATCTCGACGAAAGCGTCGGCAGTGCGCCGGCGAAGCGATCGAAAAGTGGGACGTCCGCCGGCAAGGCGCCGTCCCGTCCAGCAAAGACAGCAAGCAAGACCAGCAAGAAGAAGCGATAACAATGAAGAATAAAATGATTTTCGGGTTCCACGCGGTGACGTCGCGCTTGCGTCATGAGGCGTCGTCCGTGGAAGAGATCTTTGTCGATGCAACGCGGCAAGATGGCCGCATGCACGACCTGATCGCCGCCGCCAAGGCAGTCGGCGTACGCGTGATGCCGGTCGATTCGGCGCGCCTCGACAAGATTGTCGGCACCCGCCGCCACCAGGGCGTGATCGCGTTCGCCAGCCAGTTGTCGCTGGCGCGCAACCTGGATGAATTGCTCGATGCAGTCGACGGCCCGCCGTTGCTGCTCATTCTCGATGGCATCACCGATCCGCACAACCTTGGCGCCTGCCTGCGGGTGGCCGACGGTGTCGGTGCGCACGCCGTCATCGTGCCGAAGGACCGTGCAGTGGGGCTGAACGCCACCGCGGCCAAGGTCGCCAGCGGCGCCGCCGAAACGGTGCCGTACATCACTGTCACGAATCTTGCGCGCACGATGCGCGAGCTGAAGGAACGCGACATCTTGCTGATCGGCACAACTGACGATGCCGACAAGGGCTTGTATGAAGCCGACTTCACCGGGCCTGCCGCGCTGGTGATGGGGTCGGAAGGCGAGGGCATGCGCCGGCTGACGCGCGAGACGTGCGACGTGCTGGTCGGCATTCCGATGTTCGGTTCGGTCGAAAGTCTGAACGTGTCGGTCGCCTCCGGCGTGTGCCTGTACGAGGCGCGCCGCCAGCGCCTGGCGCGCGAAGGTTAAGCCCAGGGGGCAGACCGGTTTGTTCAGCTAAGGGTCTGACCCAGGTTTGTAGCCGCCAACACAACCGGGGACTCGGCGTCCCCGTCATCCCCCTGCAAGCAAATCCGGGGTCTGCCCCCTAGCCTGCCGGAATTGACCCCTCGTAAGCGGCCATGGATCGAATGCGCTACCATGGCCACATCGCAACTGTCTGTTCCCTCCCAATGTTTCCCAATCTTAGCGACGACATCAAAAGCATCATTGCCCGCGATCCCGCGGCGCGCAACGGCTTCGAAGTGTTCACCTGCTACCCCGGGTTCCAGGCGATCATGATGCACCGCTGGGCGCACGCGTGCTGGATCAACCAGCTCAAGTGGATCGGCCGGTTCATCTCCTACGTGGCACGCATCATCACCGGCATCGAGATCCATCCGGGCGCGACCATCGGCCACCGCGTGTTCATCGATCACGGCTTCGGCGTGGTGATCGGCGAGACGGCGGTCGTCGGCGACGACTGCACCATCTACCAGGGCGTCACGCTGGGGGGCACGTCGCTCACCAGCGGCGCCAAGCGCCACCCCACGCTCGAGCGCGGCGTCATCATCGGCGCCGGCGCCCAGGTGCTCGGTTCGTTCACGGTTGGCGAGTACGCCAAGATCGGCTCGAACGCGGTGGTGGTCAAGCCAGTGCCGGCGGGCGCGACAGCGGTCGGCAATCCGGCCCACATCGTGCGCAAGGATGAAAACGGCCGCAGCGCCCACTTGTTCGCCGCGTACGGCGTGACGCCGAACGGCGACGACCCGCTGACGAAAGCGCTGCACCGCCTGATCGACCATGCCGCCCGCCAGGACGAGCAAATCGAACGTATGATGGCAGCCATGAAGGATGCCGGACTGTGCTGCCCCGAGATGGCCGAAGGCGACAAGCTCGACACGATACAACTGAACCGGATGGTGGAATAAGGAATGATGGATGACCATTGAACCTGGCGGCGACGCCTTGCTCGACCCGTTTGAAGTACGCGTGCTGGCGGTGCTGGCCGAAAAAGAAGCGCTGACGCCGGATAACTATCCGCTGTCGCTGAACACGCTGACCAACGGCTGCAACCAGCTGTCGAGCCGCGACCCGGTGATGCAGCTGTCGGAGGAAACGGTGCAGGATGTGCTGCAGCGGCTGATGCAGCGCAAGTTCGTCAACGGCATCACCCAGGCCGGCGCGCGCGTGACCAAGTACGAGCACCGCATGCGCATCAAGTGGACGCTCGAGCAGGACAAGATGGCGGTGCTGACGATCCTGATGCTGCGCGGCCTGCAGACCGCCGGCGAGATCCGCACCCGCAGCGGCCGGCTGCAGGAGTTCAAGTCGGTGGCGGAAGTGGAATCGTGCCTGCAGTTCCTGATCGACAAATACCCGCCGCTGGTGGCGCGCCTGGCGCTGGCGCCGGGCACCAAGGAGCCGCGCTACGGCCAGTTGCTCAGCGGCGACGCCGCGCTGGCGCAGCAGGAGTCGGCGTTCGGTTCCGTGTCGGCGCCGGCCCAGGGCAGCAGGGTGGCGCAGCTGGAGCAGGAAGTGGCGGCGCTGCGCGGCGAGGTCGACGACCTGAAGGCGCAGTTTGATTCGTTCAAAAAACAGTTCGAATAGCGTTCAGCAATGTCAGGGCGGATTTTTATACATGAAGCCCATCGGTACAGTGCCTACTCTCTCTTGCACCCTCACTCTTTCGGCCAACGAAGCCCAGTTGCACGATGAGCCTTACGACTTCATCTACGGTGGAGAGTTGGCGCACCTTTTTTTGGCCAGCAGATGGCCGCCGATTAGTTCGTCGGGATCAGAGAACAACCGAGGCAAGTCAAAAAAGTTCGGCCCTGCGCATCAAATAGGTGACACACCTGGAACGACCATGAATAGGGCAAAGCCCGTTCGATCTTTTTAAACTGCGGAAAGTTGTAACATTACCTGCTCGAGCGTCTGCGCCCAGTCGGTTTGTGAGCAGGCGCCACTCGACCGCCGTGCCTCCCTTGTACGCGCCTATTCCACACGACACGGCGCCTGCGACGTTGACAATCTCCGGTTTTTCCATCGGATATCTCGACCGGCGGGTCCACAATTACTGGCGTACCGTGCACGTCTCTTCTTTGTCGCGTGCCGCCATTTCGAGGCTGACTACCCCGAGGCCGATGTGCGTCGCTTCAGAAAGAACGGTGCGCCAGTTGCTTTTCTCACGTCCTTATCACTTGGTAAAGCTTTTATTGGGAATGCACGACCCTGTGGAATGCAGATTTAGAACGGATGCCAATACACTGGCTGAAGGCGCGAAAACTCAGTGCTAGAAGTCCAAGCAGGCAGATACTGCTCGCGACACGGACTGCGCCAGAGTTCAATGAATCAATGACGAAATCCAGATTTTTTTGCACCGAGGGTATGGCTGCGAGGGATAGAAAGTTGGCCAGCCCGTGGAGGATTATGCAGTACGAAAGTTTGCCATGAAAAACATACACCAGCCCTAAGAAGATGCCTGCTAAAAAAGTTCCGAAATAGTTCCCATGAAGCGCTGCAAAGATTAACGCTGCAATGAGGATTGCGGGAACAGTTTTAACTCTGGAGAAAAGAAAATTCAATAATAGCCCACGAAAGATCAATTCTTCAGCTATAGGGGCTAAAAGGATATACGGTAATAGTCTATCGAGATTGGAAAGCAAGCTTTCGCTGTCGAATATGGGGATCATTGAGAAAGACTCTATAATGTCCGTCCTAAATTTCGATGGTGATAGCGTCGCCGAAAACACCGCGTCAGCGAACTGAATTAAACTTATGATTAGAAGAGCAAGCAGCAATTTTCGTCCTAAATACCCATTGGTTAATTTAGATTTTTTTGATTCCTGTGTATGCCATATTTCTCTAAAAGGAAAGGATGATGGTGCGATCGCGATCGCTACGAAACCGTAAATTATGCAAACTTGGAGTCCTCGCAAAATAGAATACGTCACTGATTTACTTTGAAAAAAATCGTCCAATATCCCAGCTATTGCAACCGGTGCGAACGAAAAAACAAGCGCTACAATTAGAGTAAGCCAGCCAACTTGCCCATTTCCACGACTAAGTTTGAAGATCTTATGCATATGGACCTCAAATCGGTTCCAAAACAGCAGAAATTAGTTAGCCGGAAGTCACTAGATATAGGTGGCTTCCGGCTTTAATTTACTTATGGCCAGGTTTTTGCTGCCCACCAGGACAGACGATCCACCAGGTCTTCGTGGATCTTCATCGCGTCACTATAGTTCTCCCACATCCACCCACCACCGCTGACTTCTTCAACTTCCTTCATATTCAGTTCCGTCATGCTAGCTCTCCGGGTTATCGACCAAAATCGGTCAACATCAATATAGCATTGCACTATGGAAACCAATAATCTTATAATGCAACTTTTTTGACGGCTATCAACAGTTTCCCGGGGCGTGATCATTGGCTTTGCGGCGGCTGAGCTTCAACTCCTTCGGTTTTCTCCAAAGTCCGATTGCAATAGCTTTGCTGTAAGGTGCTGCCATGGCGCAGCTCCATAAGCCTTTGACGATCCAAGGGCGCGCCGTCGTCATGACCTTGCTCGCCGACATGTGCATCACCCGATCCATTGATAAACGCCCTTGCCGTTCAGCCCGCACGATCAGTTGCGAACTTAAATGCACCGGCGGCAGCGGGCGTCGCTGATGCCAACCTGGCCCATGCGGAATTCCAAGCTCGCTACTTGATTCCAAAGCGCTTCCCACGCTTTACCCGGATGGAGCCTTGTTCTAGCTAGTACGACATTAGTGAACACTATCTTCGGACATACGGGGATCCCTATCCGTCCTCAGAGGTCAAAGATCGCCTCATCCCTGGACCTTGGACTGGCAACTTGAATAAGGGCGCGAGCAACCGCTTCTCGGTCGGCAGGCTGGGGTTGGACGCACGATCGGCTTTGTGGTGCTTGAAAAGGCCGCGCTGTCATCCGATTCAATGGCACCCACTCGAAAACCACTGCTATAGTCGAATGCCACAGCACTGTACAGTGCTGTCGGAATGCCGCTTATGTCAATGGTGAGGCAGCACAAGTCCGCCTGTCGAGCAGCTAGGTCCGATGCACGGTCCAAAACGCCCAGCCGCAGTACCTACGACTGCGCTGTCCGAAAGCGCGGCGCGGCGACACAGGGGGGCACTGAGAATCACCCGAATAATTATTGCGCACCGGCCCGAGACCATTGCGAGCGCCAGTCGCGTCATCGTGCTTATGGGCGGCAAGATCGCGCACGAAAATCATCAGCGAGGGCCGGGGCCGGCCGAACGAGCGGCGGATGCAACGTCGTTTGTTTGATTTAAGCGCTGACATCCTCCGATCGCCGAGCCAACCAGATTGTTTAAGTGTATTAATAATCATCAAACACAGTTCTCGAGCGCGGGAGCTTCTCCAGCAATTGCGATTGGCATCATCGGCTCGGCTCAGCCTTCGTCGCGATAGCGCCGCAGCCGCATTGCCGCGTAGATCATTGCGGCGCCGACGCCCACGCCGGCCCACATGCCCGGCTGCGACAAGCTCATCCAAGATTGCTCGAAGAAGACGCCGGCGTTGATCGTGGGCTTGCCGCTGGCCGACATCGCGATGGCGGTGACGTCGCCATACGTGGCCCAGATGCCCGGCACCAGGCCGGCCAGTCCGCGCGCCGCGACGTCCACCACGACCGGGTAGAGCGCCGTGTCGGCGTTGGCGAACTGCGCCAGCATGTAGTCGGCCCACTTGGCCAGCACGACCAGCAGCACCGGCACGGCGACCGCCCACACCAGCACCTTCGAACGCGCCCAGCTCGACACCAGCAGCAGCCAGCCGACGGTCGGGATCGCCCACAGGATGTACACCGGCAGCAGCCCGACCAGGCGCAGCGGCGCCAGGTACAGCGCCGGCTGGCTCAGCACCGGTCCGAACAGGTTCAGGCCGGATGGGGCGACGGCGGCCAGGCCGACCAACAGCATCAGCAGCGATACCGCGGTGCCGATGGCGATGGCGATCAGCGGCGCGACGAGCAGCGCGGTGAGCGCCTTCGACAGCACCGTCATCTGGTCCGACACCGGCAGCGACTTCCAGAACAGGATACTGCGGTCGCGCCGCTCGTCGTACAGCGCGGCCAGGCAGTAGAAAAACACCACCAGCGGCATCAGTCCGAACAGCGGCAAGGCGGCCGCCACGTAGGTATTGGCGATGACGCCGGCAATTTCGGTCTGGGCCGCCAGCGGCAGGGCGGCGAGCTGACCGGCCTTGCTGACGGCGTGGCCGTTGACAACGATGGTGCCGCCGATGCCGTTGGTGGCCAGGGCGTACACCACCGAACCGGTGACGAAGACAAACATTACCAGCGCCACGATTGCCGGCGCCCAAAAAAACGAACCCTTGTTTTCCCAGAATTCGCGCCGCAGCAGCCATTTCATATTGTTCATTGGGTCAGCTCCCTTGTTCATTGTTAGCCCTCGTCGCGGAAGCGGCGCAGGCGCATTGCCGCGTAGATCATTGCGGCGCCGGCGATGACGCCGATCCACAGGCCCGGCTGCAGCACGGTCAGCCACGACTGGGCGAAGACGCCGCCTGCGTCGATGCCACGGGTCTGGGTCAGCATGCCATCGGGCGAGACGTTGCCGAACTTCATCCAGATGCCCGGAATCAGTCCGCCCAGCCCGCGTGCGACGATGTGCTCGAACAGCTTGACGTTCAGGCCTGCGCCGAGGAAGTTGGTCGCCATGAAATTGAACCACTGGACCAGCAACAGCCCGAGCAGCGGTACGCCGACCGCCCACAGGAACACTTTCGAGCGCGCCCAGCTCGACACCATCAGCAGCCAGCCCACCGTCGGCAGGGCCCACAGAATGTACACCGGCAGCAGGCCGATCAGGCGCAACGGCGCCAGGTAGAACTCCGGGCTGCTCAGCACCAGGCCGGCGATGTGCAGCCCGCTGAAGCTGGCCATCACAACGCCGATCACCAGCATCGTCAGCGCCGCGGCGGTGCCGACCGCCATCGTGATCAAAGGCGCCACGCACAGCGCGGTGAGCGCTTTCGACAGGACCGTCGACCGATCCGAAATCGGCAGCGACTTCCAGAACAGGATGCTGCGGTCGCGGCGGTCGTCGTACAGCGCGGCCAGGCAGTAGAAGAATGACACCAGCGGCAGCACCAGGAACAGCGGCGCGGCAAACGCGATGTAGGCGCCGGCCAAGCCTTGCGCGATTTCGGCGCGGCGCTCGAGCGGCATGGCGTTCCACATCGTTACCTTGCTGAGCGCCTGGCCGTTAACCGTCACCGAGTCGCCGAAGCCGGTGTGAAACATGCCGTATCCCACCATGCAGATCAGAAACGCCAGCATCGTCAGCGCGATGATCACCGGCACCCTGACCATCGAGCCCTTGTTCTCCCACAGCTCGCGGCGCAGCAGCCATTTCATGGTGTTCATGCGTAGCTTCCTTTCATGGTCGCCACGAACAGGTCGGCCACGCTGATGTTGCGCGTCTCGCCCAGGCCGGCCAGCTGCGAGCGCGGCACGCCGTCGAACAGCATCACCGACTTGCCGAACACGGTGCGGCGGTCGATCGGCAGCAGCGCGTTGGCGGCGTTGACCTTGTCGTGCGGCACCATCACCTCGGTGTAGCGCTCGCCCACTTCATCCATCGACGCGGCCAGGATGATCTTGCCGTCGCGGATGAACATCAGGTCGGTGAGGATGTGTTCGACTTCTTCGACCTGGTGGGTGGTGATGATGATCGTCTTTTGCTCGTCGAAATAGTCTTCCAGCAGGTTCTGGTAGAACTGCTTGCGGTAGATGATGTCGAGGCCCAGGGTCGGCTCGTCGAGCACCAGCAGCTTGGCGTCGATCGCCATCACCAGTGCCAGGTGCAGCTGCACCACCATGCCTTTCGACATCGACTTGACCTTCATCGACGGCTTCAGCTTCGTGATCGCCAGGTAGCGCTCGGCCTTTTCGCGATCAAAACGCGGATGCACGCCGGCGACGAAATCGATCGCTTCGGACACGCGCAGCCAGCGCGGCAGGATGGCGACGTCGGCGATGAAGCAGACCTCCTGCATCAGCTCGTCGCGCTGGGTGCGCGGATCGAGGCCCAGCACTTTCAGCGCACCCTCGAACGGCACCAGGCCCAGCGCCGCCTTCAGGGTGGTGGTCTTGCCGGAGCCGTTGGGACCGATCAGGCCGACGATGCGGCCGGCCGGGATGTCGAAGCTGATGTTGTCGACCGCGGCCTGTTTGCCGTAATGTTTCGACAGGCCCTTGGCGGAGATGACGGCGTTCATGCCGGCGCCCCTGGAACGGCGCGCAACAGTTGCTCGATGTCGAGGCCGAGGCGGCGGATCCGCTCGATCATCGCCGGCCATTCTTCGCGCACGAAGCGCTGACGTTCACTTGCCAAGAGTTTTTCGCTGGCGCCTTCGGTTACATACATGCCGATTCCCCTTCTTTTTTCTACGAGATTGTCATCGACCAATTCCTGGTAAGCCTTGGAAACGGTAATGGGATTGAGCTGGTATTCGGCGGCGACGTTGCGCACCGAGGGCAGGGCGTCGCCTGCCTTCAGGGCGCCGTCGAGCATCATGCCGATGACCTTGTCCTTCAGTTGCCGGTAAATTGGCGTGTTGTCGTTCCAGCCGATACTCATGTCGGAGTCTCCTGGGATAAGGGTGCAGCGCGTGGTTGCATGTTGCCTCCCGGCGGGTGAGTTAATGAAGTGGTGTTGTAGTTAAGTATAACAGTGACTTAATGAATGTCAACTAGTTATTGAACCGGTGTACGAATCAGTCGAGCGGCGGTGCGGGGAACGCCACCACGTGGTCGACCGCCATGCGGATGCCGATCGGTTCGCCGATGGCGTGGTTGTGGTGGCTCGGCACCAGCGACAGCAGCTGGGCGCCGCTGGCCAGCGTCAGCGTGTAAAGGAAATCGGCGCCGCGGAACGCCTTGGCGGCGACTTCGGCCTTCAGGTCGCTGGCGTCGTCGTGCAAGATGTCGTCGGGACGCAGCAGCACGCGCACCATCGTGCCCGGTTCGGCGCTGCCGGTGTTCGACGTCAGCGTGCCCAGTTCGATCCGGATGCGGCCCTTTTCGACGATGGTCCCCGCCAGCAACACGCCTTGGCCAACGAAGTCGGCTACGAATCGGTTCGCCGGCTGGTGGTAGACGTTGTAGGGGGTGTCCCACTGCTGGATACGGCCCTGGTGCATCACGCCGATCTGGTCGGCCAGCGCGAACGCTTCGTGCTGGTCGTGGGTGACGAGGATGGCGGTGGTGCCTTCGGCCTTGAGAATGTTGCGCACCTCGAGCGCCAGCCGTTCGCGCAGGTCGACATCCAGATTGGAGAACGGTTCGTCGAGCAACAGCAGGCGCGGGCGTGGCGCCAGCGCGCGCGCCAGCGCCACCCGCTGCTGCTGGCCGCCGGACAATTCGTGCGGATACTTGCGTTCCTGCCCGGCCAGGCCGACCGTCTCGAGCAGTTCGGCCACGCGCGCGCGCCGTTGCTGGCCGCTGGCGTTGCGCAGGCCGAAAGCGATATTCGCCGCCACCGTCAGGTGCGGAAACAGCGCGTAATCCTGGAACACCATGCCGATGCGGCGCTGCTCGGCGGGCAGATGCGCGCGTGCGCTGCCGATCACGCGCCCGGCCAGGATCACTTCGCCGGCATCGACATGCTCGAAGCCGGCGATGCAGCGCAGCACGGTCGTCTTGCCGCAGCCGGAAGGGCCGAGCAGGCAACCGATCTCGCCGGCCTCGAGCTGCATCGACAAGCGGTCGACCACGGTCTGCTTGCCATGCGCGAAGGAGATAACGTTCAGTTCGAGGATGGGCATTGGCAGCAAGAAATTGTTGAGTAATCCATTATAATTCTCATTCTCACTGACGGGACGCGCGTTGCAGACATCAGGACTTTCCTTCATGAAGCTAAGCGGCCGCGGCAGCTTTTCCGCGCTCGTCGCCGGCTCCCTGCTGGTGGCGCTGATGCTTGCCGTGCCGATCTTCAGCATCGCCGCCAATCTGCTGCTTGGCGGCGCCGGCGACACCTGGCGCCACCTGGCATCGACCGTGCTTCCCGACTACATCCTCAACACGTTGATTCTGTGCGCCGGCGTTGGCGCCGGCGTCATCGTGGTGGGCGTGTCGACGGCATGGCTGGTCAGCATCCACGATTTTCCCGGACGCCGCATGTTCGAATGGGCGCTGGTGCTGCCGCTGGCGGTGCCGGCCTACGTCATGGCGTACGCCTACACCGACCTGCTGCAGTTCGTCGGGCCGGTGCAGACGTGGCTGCGCGAAACGTTCAACCTGGCGCCGGGCGCCTACTGGTTTCCCGATATTCGCACCGTGGGTGGCGCCTGCGCCGTGTTCGTGTTCGTGTTGTACCCATATGTGTACCTGCTGGCGCGCGCGGCCTTCGTCGAGCGCGCCGGCGGCATGCTCGAAGCGGGGCGCTCGCTCGGGCTTGGACCCTGGGAAAACTTCTGGCGCGTCTCGCTGCCGCTGGCACGGCCGGCCATCGCCGCCGGCGCCTCGCTGGCGCTGATGGAGACGCTGGCCGATTATGGCGCCGTCACCTATTTTGGCGTGCCGACCTTTACTAGCGGAATTTATCGCGCCTGGTTTTCGCTGGGCGACCGCGTCGCCGCCGCGCAACTGGCGGCGTTGCTGCTCGGCTTCGTCGCGCTGGTGCTGTTCGTCGAACGCGTCACGCGCGGGCGGGCGCGCTTTCACAACACGACCGGGCGCAGCCGGCCGCATCCGGGACGCCGGTTGCATGGCGTGAAGGCTGCCGGTGCGGTCGCGGTTTGCCTGCTGCCGCTCGCGCTCGGCTTCCTGGTGCCGGCCGGCGCGCTGCTGCAGATGGCGCTGTCGGAAGGCGACGCGCAGTTCGGCGCGCGCTTCGTCGACCTGGCGCGCAACAGTTTCGTGCTGGCGGCGGCGACCGCGGTGGCAGCGGTCATCGTCGCCGTGCTGCTGGCGTACGCCGCGCGGCTGTCGGGACAGTGGTTGCCGCGGACGGTCAACCGTCTTGTCGGCCTCGGCTACGCCGTGCCCGGTTCGGTCATCGCGGTCGGCATCCTGATCCCGGTGACGCGGCTCGATGTGTGGCTGGCCGTGCAGGTACAGGCGATCACCGGCCACGCGCCCGGGCTGCTGCTGACCGGCGGCATCGCCACGATGGTATATGCCTACCTGGTGCGTTTCCTGACGGTGTCGCTGCAGACGGTGGAGGCGAGCCTGGGCAAGATCACGCCGACCATGGACGACGCCGCCCGTTCGCTCGGCTTCGGCCATGCCGCCACGTTGCGGCGCGTGCACCTGCCGCTGCTGCGCGCCGGCCTGCTGACGGCGGGCCTGCTGGTGTTCGTCGATGTGATGAAGGAGTTGCCGGCCACGCTGGTGATGCGGCCGTTCAATTTCGATACGCTGGCGACGCAGGCACACGCGCTGGCATCGGACGAGCGGCTGGCCGAGGCGTCCACCGCGGCGCTGGCGATCGTGGTGGTGGGCGTGCTGCCGCTGATCCTGCTGTCGTGGCAGATCGCGCGCAGCCGTCCCAAATAACAGACGCTAGCGCGAGCTTACTTCCAGCCGGCGCGGTCGTAGATCTTTTGCACCGTCGCCTGGTTCTTCGACAGCTTGCCGACGTGGATGGTATCGGCCTTGAAGCTGCCCAACGCCGCCAGGCCAGGATTGGTGATCTTCACGGTGGCGACCACCGGCCACTCGTTGTTGCCGTCGGCAAAGTAGAGCTGCGCCTGGTCGGACGCGAGGTATTCCAGGAACTTGATCGCCGCCGCCTTGTGCGGCGCGTTTTTCAGGATGCCGCCGCCTGACACGTTGATGTGCGTGCCGGTACTTTTCTGGTTCGGCCAGACGACGCCGAAGCCGGCAACCGCCTTCTTGTCCTCGGGTTTGTCGGAGCGCATCATGCGCGCCACGTAGTAGCTGTTGGCCAGCGCGACGCCGCATTCGCCGGCCGCGACCGACTTGATCTGGTCGGTGTCGCCGCCTTTTGGAGCGCGCGCGAAATTTGCCACCATGCCCTTGGCCCAGGCTTCCGTCTGCGCTTCGCCGAGATGTTCCACCAGCGCCGCGCCCAGCGACAGGTTGTATGGGTGCGAGCCGGAGCGCACGCAGACCTTGCCTTTCAGCCTGGGACTGGCAAGGTCCTGATAATTCTGCACATCGGCCGGGTTGACCGTCGCCTTGTTGTAGACGATCACGCGCGCGCGGGTCGAAAAGGCAATCCAGTCCTCGGTGCGCAAGTGCGCCGGTACACGCGATTCGAGCAGCTTCGACTTCCACGGCGCGAACAGTTGCAGTTCGTCGGCCTTGGCCAGGCGCGCGGCGTCGACGGTGATGAAGATGTCCGCAGGGCTGTTGGCGCCTTCGTTCCTGATGCGTTCAAGCAGCTCGTTCTCGCCTGCTTCGATGCGGTTGATCTTGATGCCTGTCTGCTTGGTGAAATCGGCATACAGCGCCTCGTCCGTCTGGTAGTGACGCGACGAGTACAGGTTCAGTTCGTTTTGAGCGAGGGCCGTTCCCGCGCTGCCGGCCAGCAGGGCGGCGATAACGCCTAGTTTCAGACTGTTCATGGCGATGGATTCTTTTCAGGGAAGGAGGTAGCGTTAATCATAAATGATTCTCATTTAGCGCGCCAAGCTATTTGAACGGTGTCAGGCCAGAATCATGCCGTCGACGTCATGGCGCGTGATGGCGCCGTCGCTGTCCACCGCGATCCACCCGCCCCGGGCTGGACTGGCGTCGAGCTCCCAGTCCGGCAGCACGTAACGGCGCTTGCCGCCGGCCTCGTGCAGGGCAGGGCGGTGGGTGTGGCCGTGGATGATGGTGTCGGCGCCGCTGGCGGCGTACAGTGCGTCAATCGCGCCGGCGGTGACATCCATGATCTCGATGGTCTTGTTGCCGTGCGCCTCGCGGCTGCCTTCGCGCAGGCCGGCGATGATCGTCTTGCGCTGCGCCAGCGGCAGCGCCAGGAATTGCCGCTGCCAGGTCGGCTCGCGCACCTGGGCGCGGAACGCCATGTAGTTGGTGTCGGCGGTGCATTGGGCGTCGCCATGGACCAGCGCGATGCGGCGCCCGCCGATCGTGGCCACGTGCGGTTCGGCAAGCAACGTCAGGCCGGCAGCGTCCGCAAAGCCCTGGCCGACGAGGAAGTCGCGGTTGCCGGCGATCCAGAACACGGCGACGCCGGCGTCGACGACCGCGCGGATTGCATCGATGATCGACTGGGGAAACGGCGAACCGAGGTCGTCGTCGCCTGCCCAGTATTCGAACAGGTCGCCGAGAAGATAGAGTGCGCGCGCCGCCTTGGCGTGTTCCGTCAGAAAGCGGAAGAAGGCGTCGGCGGTGCGCGGGTGCGACTCCTGCAGGTGCAGGTCAGATATCAGTAGCGCCACAGGGTGCGCGGGCAGGCTGTGCGGTGTTGCCGGATTCGCCTGCCCGGCTATCATGCAAGCACTTCGACTTTTTCGATGATCACCGGCTCGGCAGGCACGTCGGCGAACATGCCGCTGCGGCCGGTCTTGACCTTGTTGATCTGGTCGACGATGTCGGCGCCTTCGGTCACTTTGCCGAACACGGCGTAGCCCCAGCCGTCCTGGCCAGGATAGTCGAGGAAGCTGTTGTTCTTGGTGTTGATGAAGAACTGCGCCGAGGCCGAATGCGGATCCGAGGTGCGCGCCATTGCCAGCGTGTACTTGTCGTTCTTCAAGCCGTTCTTGCCTTCGTTTTCGACCGTCTGGTCGGCCGGCTTCTGCTTCATGCCTGGCTCGAAACCGCCGCCCTGGACCATGAAGTCGGCGATGACGCGGTGGAAAATGGTGTTGTTGTAGTGTCCCTTGTTGGCGTAGTCGATGAAGTTGGCGACCGTCTTCGGCGCTTTGGCATCGTCCAGCTCGGCGGTGATGTTGCCCATGTTGGTGGTGATGAGTACTTTGGTCATGATGTGTCCTTTGTAGTTGGTGTTGTATGTGTTCGTTGATGCGCGTGCATCCGCTATGTTAACGTTTGACGACGCTGGCCGACTGGATCACGATCGGCACGATGGGCACATTGGCCTGGCCGCGAACGTCGTCGACGACGACGGCCTTGATCTTGTCGACCACTTCCTGGCCCTGCACGACCTTGCCGAACACGGTGTAGCCGAAACCGTCGCGGCCCGGATAATCGAGCGGGGTATTGTCGGCCACGTTGATGAAGAACTGCGACGTCGCCGAATCGGGATCGGCGGTACGCGCCATCGCCACCGAATAGGAAACGTTGCGCAAGCCGTTACTGGCCTCGTTCTTGACCGGCTTGCCGGTTTTTTTGGTCACCAGCTTGGCGTCCATGCCGCCGCCCTGGATCATGAAACCGTCGATCACGCGGTGGAAAATGGTGCCCTTGTAATGGCCCGTCTTGACGTACTGGAGGAAGTTGGCGACCGTCTTCGGCGCCTTTTCCTGGTCCAGTTCGAGGACGATGTCGCCCATCGTCGTCTTCAGCGTGACCTGCGGCGCGTCGGCGGCCAGCACCGCGGCGCTGAACGTGACGCCGAAAAAGACGGTCAGAAAGCGGGCAAGCAGTGGCTTGAAGGGCGATTTCGAGAAGTGCATTTGGGGCTTCCTTTTGATGGATATGGCGCAAAGAGCTGTCAAGCCTTTTGCTGAAAAATAAACCTCAACCATATGCGGCCAGTGGGGTTTTTATCAATGCTATACTTTGCGCAGAACGTCCATTCTATCAAAGAAGAACAATACAGCGGGTTCCGACGATATCGAATTTATACCGGTTGCAATGGCGCATGCCCGTTGGGTAGATCGCGCCGGCTAGCGGTATTGTCCTATCGTCGTGCCCGCTATTATCAAGCATGAGTCCGATGAGCCAACTTAAGATCTACAACACGCTGGCGCGTGACAAGCAGGAATTCGTCCCTATCGTCGCCGGCAAGGTCGGCATGTATGTCTGCGGCATGACGATCTACGATTACTGCCACATCGGCCATGCGCGCATGATGATGGCGTTCGACGTCATCTACCGCTGGCTCAAGGCATCGGGCTATGACGTCACGTACGTGCGCAACATCACCGACATCGACGACAAGATCATCAAGCGCGCGGTCGAGAACGGCGAAACGATTTCGCAGCTGACCTCGCGGTTCGAGAAGCTGATGGACGAAGACAGCACCGCGCTCGGCATCCTGGCGCCGACGGTGGTGCCGCACGCCACCGAATACGTGCCGCAGATGCTGGCCATCATCGAGCTGCTGGAAAAGAACGGCCTGGCGTACGCGTCGGACGACGGCGACGTCAACTACGCTGTGCGCAACTTCACCGGCTACGGCAAGCTGTCGGGCAAGTCGCTCGACGACCTGCGCGCCGGCGAGCGCGTCGACGTCAACACCGGCAAGCGCGACCCGCTCGACTTCGTGTTGTGGAAGGCGTCGAAAGCATCCGAGCCGGACGAAGTGAAGTGGCCGTCGAAATGGGGCAGCGGCCGGCCGGGCTGGCACATCGAGTGCTCGGCGATGTCGTGCGCCACGCTCGGCAAGCACTTCGACATCCACGGCGGCGGCGCCGACCTGCAGTTCCCGCACCACGAAAACGAGATCGCCCAGTCGGAAGGCGCGTTCGGCGAGCCGATGGCCAACTTCTGGGTGCACAACGGTTTCGTGCGCGTCGATAACGAAAAGATGTCCAAGTCGCTGGGCAACTTCTTCACGATCCGCGACGTGCTGAAAAAATACGATGCCGAAGTGATCCGCTTCTTTATCCTGCGCGCCCACTACCGCAGTGCGCTGAACTATTCGGATGCGCACCTCGACGACGCCAAGCTCGCGCTGACGCGCCTGTACACCGCGCTCGACGGCATCGACCCGGGCGCCGGCAACAGCGCCGTCGACTGGGACGAAGCGCACGCAATCCGTTTCCGCGAGGCGATGGACGACGACTTCAACACGCCGATCGCGATGGCCGCGCTGTTCGACCTCGCCACCGAAGTGAACAAGAGTCGGTCGCCGCAGCAGGCGCGCCAGTTCAAGGCGCTCGCTGCGGTGATCGGCCTGCTCGAACGCAGCCCGCACGAATTCTTGCAAGGCTCCGGCGAGCAGTCGCCGGAGGCGATCCAGCAGATGATCGACGCGCGCATCGTGGCCAAGAAGGCGCGCAATTTTGCCGAGTCCGACAAGATCCGCGCCGACCTGCTGGCTGCCGGCATCATCCTCGAAGACAAGCCGGATGGCACCACCAATTGGCGCCGCGCATGATGGCGCTGAACAGGGACGCCGTGGGCACGGGCTCGCTGATTCTCGAAGTGCCGTCTTACTGGGAAGATGCCAAGGCCGAGCTGATGAAGCGCGACCGCATCATGAAAAAGCTGATCCCGCAATTCGGCGACCTGCACCTGGTCGGCCATCCGGATCCGTTTACCACGCTGGCGCGCTCGGTGGTCGGGCAGCAGGTGACGAACAAGGCGGCCGACATTGCGTGGAACAAGTTGCTGATCGTCTGTCCGAAGATCACGCCGGCGCAGGTGATCAAGGCCGGCGCCGAGCAGTTGTCCGGCTGCGGCCTGTCCAAGCGCAAGACCGAATACATCCTCGACCTGGCCGACCATTTCAAGGCCAAGCGCGTGCATGCAAACCAGTGGGCGGAGATGGCCGACGAAGCCGTCATCGCCGAGCTGGTGCAGATCCGCGGCATCACGCGCTGGACGGCGGAAATGTTCCTCATCTTTAACCTGCTGCGGCCGAACGTGCTGCCGCTCGACGACCCCGGCCTGATCCTCGGCATCAGCCACAACTATTTCTCCGGCGAACCTGTCTCGCGCAGCGATGCGCGCGAGGTGTCCGCCAACTGGGAGCCGTGGCGCACCGTCGCCACGTGGTATTTGTGGCGTAGCCTCGATCCGGTTCCGGTAGAATAGCGCCTGCATCAGCCGCGCTGAGGGTGAGCTGCGGATGAGAAATAACACTCGGAGCAAAAATGATTAAAACAACTTTCCTCAATTTTGAGCAGCCCATTGCCGAGCTCGATTCCAAGATTGAAGAGCTGCGATTCGTGCAGGACGATTCGGCCGTCGACATCTCCGAAGAGATCGACCGGCTGGCCAAGAAGAGCCAGCAACTGACCAAGGACATCTACGCCAAGCTGACGCCTTGGCAGGTGTCGCAGATTTCGCGCCATCCGCAGCGCCCGTACACGCTGGACTACATCAGCGAAATCTTCACCGATTTCCATGAACTGCATGGCGATCGCTCGTTTGCGGACGACCTGGCCATCGTCGGCGGGCTGGCCCGTTTCAACGGCCAGTCATGCATGGTGATTGGCCACCAGAAAGGGCGCGACACCAAAGAGCGCGCGCTGCGCAACTTCGGCATGCCCAAGCCGGAAGGCTACCGCAAGGCGATGCGCCTGATGAAGCTGGCCGAAAAATTCGGCATCCCCGTCTTCACGTTTGTCGACACCACCGGTGCCTGGCCCGGCATCGACGCCGAGGAGCGCGGCCAGTCCGAGGCGATCGGCCACAACCTGTACGTGATGGCCGAATTGAAAGTGCCGCTGATTGCCACCATCATCGGCGAAGGCGGCTCCGGCGGCGCCCTGGCGCTGGCGGTCGGCGACGCCGTGCTGATGCTGCAATACGCTACGTACTCGGTCATTTCGCCGGAAGGCTGCGCCTCGATCCTGTGGAAGACCGCCGAGCGCGCGTCCGACGCCGCCGACGCGCTCGGCCTGACCGCGCACCGCCTGAAGGCAATGGGCCTGATCGACAAGATCATCAACGAGCCGCTCGGCGGCGCCCATCGCGATCCGAAAGCGATGGCCGTGATGCTCAAGCGCGCACTGGCCGACACGCTGCGCCAGTTCCACGGCATGAAGACCAAGGACTTGCTGGAAGCCCGTCACGAAAAACTGATGAGCTACGGTAAATTCAAGGAAACCACGCCCGCAGAAGAGTGAGCCGGCAGCACACCGGGGCCCTGCCGGACACGTTCGCGCGGGCGCTCGATGCGTTGGCGCTGCGCGAACCAGCAATACCCTCGATGGCGATCGCCTTGTCCGGCGGCCTCGATTCGTCCGCGCTGCTGCACCTGGCGCATGGCTACGCGCGCCAGCATGGCCTGGCGCTGTTCGCCTTCCACGTCCACCACGGCATCAGTCCCAACGCCGATGCGTGGTTTGAGCATTGCAAGACCAGCTGCGACGCCGTCGGCATCACCTTCGACGCCCGCCGCGTCACGCTAGCCAAGGGCAAGTCCGGCGTTGAGGCGGCAGCCCGAAAGCTGCGCTACGCCGCGCTCGGCGACATGTGCCAGGCCCACGGCGTACGGCTGATGCTCACTGCCCATCATCTCGACGACCAGGCCGAAACGGTGCTGCTGCAGTTGCTACGCGGTTCCGGCACCGCCGGCCTGTCCGGCATGGACGCGGCCAACAGCGCGCCTGAACTGCTCGGCAACCCCGACCTGGTGATGGCGCGTCCCTTGCTGCCGGTCGCCCGCGAGGCGCTCGAGGTCTACGTCAGCGAGCAGGCCATCGCCTACATCGACGACGAATCGAACACCGACCCGCGCTACGCGCGCAATGCACTGCGCCTGCAGGTGATGCCGGCGCTGGCGCAGGCGTTTCCCGGCTTTCAGGAACGCTTCGCGCGCAGCGCCGCGCACGCCCAGTCGGCGCAGCGCATGCTCACCGAGCTGGCCTCGCAGGACCTGGCCGGCTGCCTGGTCGACGACACCATCGACGTCGCCAAGCTGCGCGCGATGAGCACCGACCGCGTGCAAAACCTGCTGCGCCACTGGTTCGCCACGCGCGCGCTGCGCATGCCGTCGACCGCCTGGCTGGGCGAAATGGTGACCCAGCTGGTGGAGGCGCGCCCTGACGCGCAGTTGCTGGTGACCCATCCCGACTGCCACATCCGGCGCCATCGCGACCGCCTGTACATCACGCCCAAGCTGGGCGACCTGGCCGGCCTGCGCGACCCCGACGATGAGGGCATCTTCGTCAAGAATGGACAAGCGTTCCGCTGGCAAGGCGAAGCCGAGATCGCGTTTCCGGATTATGGCGGCACGCTGTATTTCGACGAGGCCGAGGAGGGCGTCGACCCGGCCTGGCTGCGCGAGCAGCCGCTGCAGATCGACTTTCGCAAGGGCGGCGAAAAGTTGAAACCTTCCGTAAACCGTCCGACGCGCAGTCTGAAGTACCACTATCAGGCGTCCAACGTGCCGGCATGGGAGCGCACGCGCCTGCCGATCGTCACCGCCGGCAAGGCGTTGCTGTTCGCCGCCGGCATCGGCATGGATTGCCATCACCTTGCAACGGGCCCGGCGCCGCTGATCCGCTTCCGCTGGAAAAGCGACGCTGCCGGCTGACAATTCGAAAAGTGCATTACCATATATCCATTCGGTATAGCTTTCCGAATTTTTTCGGCTTGTGATTTTGCACTGCAGCATGTAGAGTTAAGCCCTCTTTTTCATTACTTAGAGCGGAAATAGCACCCATATGGCTTTAATTGTCCACAAATACGGCGGCACGTCGATGGGATCGACGGACCGTATCAAGAATGTCGCAGCGCGCGTGGCCAAATGGCACGATGCCGGCCACCAGATCGTCGTGGTGCCGTCGGCCATGTCGGGCGAAACGAACCGCCTGATCGGCATGGCGCGCGAAATCATGGGCGACCAGCCCGATCCGCGCGAGCTGGACATGATCTGCTCGACCGGCGAGCAAGTCTCGGTCGGCCTGCTGGCCATGGCGCTGCTGGCGATTGGCAAGGATGCCGTGTCGTACGCCGGCTGGCAGGTTGCCATCAAGACCGATTCATCATTCACCAAGGCGCGCATCCAGTCGATCGACGACACCAAGGTGCGCGCAGACCTCGACTCGGGCAAGATCGTCATCATCACCGGCTTCCAGGGCGTCGACGACGACGGCAACATTTCGACCCTCGGCCGCGGCGGTTCCGACACCTCGGCGGTGGCAATTGCCGCCGCGATGAAGGCAGACGAGTGCCTGATCTACACCGATGTCGACGGCGTCTACACGACCGACCCGCGGGTGGTGTCCGAAGCGCGCCGCCTGAAGACGGTGACGTTCGAAGAAATGCTCGAGATGGCCTCGCTCGGCTCGAAGGTACTGCAGAGCCGCTCGGTGGAATTTGCCGGCAACTACCGCGTGCCGACCCGCGTGCTGTCGTCGCTGACCGACCCGCTGATGCCGCTGGAACAAGAAGCCAATTCGGGCACCCTGATTTCGTTTGAGGAAGATACAAATATGGAACAAGCCGTCATTTCCGGGATCGCCTTCAACCGCGATGAAGCCAAGATCACGATCCTGGGCGTGCCCGACAAACCGGGCGTGGCCTACCACATCCTGGGACCTGTGTCGGACGCCAACATCGAAGTCGACATGATCATCCAGAACCAGTCGGTGGCCGGCAAGACCGATTTCACGTTTACCGTCTCGCGCGGCGAGTACGCCAAGGCGATGGGCGTGCTGGAAGGCGTCAAGGGCGAAATCGGCGCCGCCAGCGTGCTCGGCGACGCCAAGGTGTCGAAAGTGTCGGTGGTGGGCGTGGGCATGCGCAGCCACGTCGGCGTGGCCTCGCAGATGTTTCGCACGCTGTCGGAAGAGGGCATCAACATCCTGATGATCTCTACGTCCGAGATCAAGATTTCGGTGCTGATTGACGAAAAATACATGGAACTGGCTGTACGGGCGCTGCACAAGGCGTTCGATTTGGAAAAAGCATAACTTTATCGAAAAAAGTTGGGCTGTTCCATTGACCGAACAGGTCTGCAACAAGTACCATTGCGGTCTTCTGATCTGGTGATGTTTGCTCGATGGGAAAGGAGACGTGGCCGAGTGGCCGAAGGCACATCCCTGCTAAGGATGCATACGGCTTATACCTGTATCGTGGGTTCGAATCCCACCGTCTCCGCCATATACTTGTCCTAGGTCATCCTAGGATGTTTAAAAACCCGCTGTTCTCCTAGAGGCAGCGGGTTTTTTTTGTCCTGTACTGTACCGAAGCGTTCTCGTATGTCTAGGTTCTTTGGGGGGGCGTTTGGGGGCTCGCCGAAAAACTCCGCCACTGGAGGCCTCGTTTTGAAGTGCTCGAACGGCTCGGCTACACCCATAAAGTGGTGTTTTCTCCGCGCGGCAAGGCGGGAACGGAGATTGAGCCCTTCAAGTGGCTCAGCGTCTTGCTGGAGAATCTGAACACCGCTTTGTCCGGAACTCATCACGCGTTCAAATTTGCGAAGTACGCCCGGCGATACCTCGCCGAGGTCCAATACCGCTTCAACCGGCGCTGACATGGCCGCCATGGTGCCGCGGTTAGCGGTCGCCGTGGCACAGACGAGGCCGTGTCCAAAACGGGTGGTATTCGGCAAGGCTGAGGTACGAACATAATCAGGTCCATTCAAGTGGCCTCGATCCGACTAAAGAGCAAATTGCAGATTTGCGTACCGAGGCCGCCTCGTTCGCAAACGACAAGCCGTCGTTCGTAATAATGATCGAGCAGGGCAAGGCGGTGCCTGCGCCGATCTGGTCCACCAGGTGCACGGCGCTGTGGCGCTGCCTGCGACAGCCGGGGGCGCTGGCGCGAGGATCGCAAGCTGATCTGATCGCGGCCGGTTGGTCCCGCTTGCCGCTGAACGTCGGCGCTTCGCAAGCACCGGTGCTGTCTGTACAGCGGGCGCGGCGCGCGAAAGCGCAGCCATTTGCCTATCGGGCAGGTGGGCACCCCAATCGTCGGCCGCGCCGGTGAAACAACCGGTAAAATATTGCTTTCTATAAAGCGCACTAGAAGATGAAGAAATTTCCATACCCGTTCAGCGGCGCACGGCGCGGCGCAATTCGCGGCTGCTGGCTGGGCATGATGGCGCTCGCCGGTGCCGTCCACGCGGCCGAGCCGGCACCGGTCCGGGTCGGTATCGATGCCGAATTCGGCCTGCAGCACAGTACGTCCGCCCAAGCTGCCGAGCTAGGCGTGCGCAGCGCGATCGACGAGATCAATGCGAGCTGCGGCGTGTTGCAAGGGCGCAAGCTCGAACTCGTTGTCAGGGATCACCGGTCGATTCCGGCGCGCGGTATCAGCAATATTGCACAGTTCGCGGCAATGCCCGACCTGGTCGCCGTCTTCGGCGGACGCTTCAGCCCGGTCATCATCGAGGAATTGCCAATATTTAAGGCAACCAAGACCCTGTTCCTGGCGCCCTGGTCATCGGCGGACGCCATTGTCGACAACGGCATGCACCCCAACTACGTCTTCCGCCTTTCCCTGCGCGACAGTCTGGCGATGCCGAGCTTGCTCGGCGCTGCGCGCAAACGCGGACTGAAGAAGGTCGGCCTGTTGTTGACCAACACATCCTGGGGCCGCAGCAACCTTGCCGCGGCCGACAGTTTCATGGCGAACGCACGCGACATGAAGGTGGTGCGCACTGCCTGGTACAACTGGCGCGACACCTCCCTGGTCGAGCATTACAAGGCGCTGCTGGCAGCGAACGACGACGAAGCGGCAATCCTCGTTCGCGAGTGGCCGCGCTGGCGCCGTCCCAGCGTTTTCCCATCCTGAGCCACTGGGGCGTTACCGGCGGCGAGTTCGCCAGGCAGGCCGGACCGGCACTGCAACAGGTCGATTTCTCGGTGATCCAGACCTTCAGTTTCTTCAATGCGCAGCCGGCCATGGTGGAGCGCTTCCTTCAACACGCATCGAACGTCTCGTCGGTGCGCCGCATCGAGGACATCAAGGCGCCGGTCGGCGTTGCCCACGCCTATGACCTGATGCATCTGTTGGCCAAGGCGATCAACCTGGCTGGCAGTACGCAGCGCAGCGCCGTGCGTGATGCCCTGGAACGACTGCCCGCGCACCGCGGCCTGGTCAAGCTGTATCAACCGGCCTTTACCGCCGCGCGCCACGAAGCGCTCGGCGCGCGCGAACTGCTGATGGCGCGCTATCGCGCCGACGGCGTGCTAGTGCCGGCGAAGGACTAGCAATGATTGGACGCTTTTTCGGCACGGCGAGCCTGGCGCGGCGCTTCGCGCTGGCCGCTGCGGTTTTGACGGCGAGCGCGATCATCCTCGTCGCGCTCGCTTCCGCCGCGCTGATCCGGCACCAGAGCGCCAGCGCCGATGCATTGCTGAGGCAGCGCGAGATGGCCTTCAATGCTATCCTCGTGGGCAACAACCTGGCGGCGCTGTCGTCGCGCGTCGCTGAGTTGGCGAACAGCCCGATGCTGGCCAATGCGCTGGTCGACAGCGCCGGCAAGGAGACCTATCTGACGCCGTTCCTGCGCGAAATGGGACAAATCAACGGCATGCCGATTCAGCTGATCCTGACCGATTTTGAAGGCAAGGAGATCGCCACCAACGGCGCGGCCGCGTTCGGCAGTGAAGAGATCGCCTGGTTGCCGGATCAGCTTGCCGCCAATTCGGAGCGTCCGCTAATCGTCGATACTGCCCGGGGCGCCCGGCTGGTCGGCATCAGGCTGCTGCGGTATGTCCGCACGAATGGCGCGGAAGGGGCGGTCATGTACAGCGTCGGGCTGGCCGACCTGGCGCCGGTGGACTGGGCCCATGTAATCCGGCCCACGCAGACGCGCCGCGATGGCCGGCGCGCGGCGCTGTCGGTCGCGCTCGACCAGCCGGTCGAATTTGCCACGCTGGGATTGCGCCTGGAAGCGAAGCCCAGCCATTTTTCCGACGCGCTGATCGATCCGGCGCCGAACTATGCCATCATCGCCACCATCGCGCTGGCGATGGCTGGCTGTGTATTTCTGCTGGCATCGCGCCTGGCGTTCGGGCTGACGCGCGACCTGCGTCACCTCGACCATTTTGCCAGCAACCTCGGTGAAGAAGGCATCGGCAGCCAGCGCGCTGAACTGGTGGGCAGCATCGAGGTGACCAGCCTGGCGCGCTCGATCAAACGCATGCTCGACCGGCTTTACCAGCAACAGCTCCGCATACTGCATGAACGCAACCGGTTCGTCGAACTGGCCAACACGATACCCCAGCTTGCCTGGATTGCCGAGCCGGACGGCACGATCAGCTGGTTTAACGACCGCTGGTATGCCTACACCGGGGCGGCGCCGGCGCAGATGCAGGACGGCGGCTGGATGGCGTGGCACCAGAGCGATGCGTTGCCGGCGGTGCTGGCCGAATGGCAGGCGGCAATGGCGAGCGGCAATCCGGCGCAGATGACGTTTTCGCTGCGCGGGGCCGACGGTCGGTACCGGCGCTTTTTCACCTCCGTGGCGCCGTTGCGCGACAGCCAGGGCCGCATCGTGCAGTGGTTCGGCACGAATACCGACCTGTCGCAACTGGAGCAGCCCGAACTGGTGGCCCGCCGCAGCGAAGCGCGGCTCCATCAGGGGATGGTGGCGGCACGGATGGCGGTCTGGGACTGGGACCTGGGCACGGGCAAGGTCGGTTTCTCGGCCAACCTGAGCAGCGTTTTTGGCGCCGAATGGAATCGGATCGACCGCGCCTGGGAGCTGGTACACCCTGACGATGTGGCCGAACTGCGCGCGGCGGTGGCGGCGGCGGTGGCCACCGGCAGCCAGTACCATGCCATCGTGCGCGTCATGCGCGGCGCCGACGCGCCGCTGCTGTGGGCCGACATGCGCGGCCAGGTCGGCATCGGCGTCGACGGCGGCCACGGCGTGGTGCACGCGGTGGCGATCGACGTCACCGAACGCATGCGGGCCGAGGAAGCTCTGCGCCAGGCCGACCGCAGCAAGGACGAGTTCCTGGCGATGCTCGCGCACGAGCTGCGCAACCCGCTGGCGCCCATCAGTAGCGGCGCCGAACTGCTCAAGCTCGGCGTGCTTTCCGGCGAGCGTGCGGCGGGTACCGGCGAAGTCATCGCGCGCCAGGTGGCGCACATGACGCACCTGGTCAATGATTTGCTCGATGTCTCGCGCGTCACCCGCGGCTTGGTCTCGATCACCGCCGCGCCGCTCGACCTGCGGCAGGTCGTGCAGGAGTCGGTCGAGCAAACCCGGCCCCTGATCGACACGCGCGGCCACCGTTTGACGGTGGCGCTGCCGGCCGAGCCGGTGTGGGTCGACGGCGACCATACCCGGCTGGTCCAGGTGATGTCGAACTTGCTCAACAATTCTGCCAAATTTACCGCCGCCGACGGCGACATCGGTGTCGCGCTGTTCGTCGACTACGCCGGCGCGGTGCTGACGGTGCGCGACAATGGCAGCGGCATCAGTGCGCAATTGCTGCCTAACGTCTTCGATCTATTTACCCAAGGCAAAAGAGCGCTCGATCGTTCGCAGGGCGGCCTTGGCCTCGGATTGGCGCTGGTGAAAAAACTGATCGAGCTGCATGGCGGCAGCGTCGTGGCGGCCAGCGCCGGCGTCGGCCATGGCAGCGTCATGACGATTACACTACCGCTGCACGGCGAGCGCCCGCCCGGCCTGGCCGGCGCCGCGTAAGGCGTTCGCCCGCCGGCCGCGCGGCACGCCGGTGCCGTCGCCTCATGCCTGGCCCAGCAACGCGGCCAGCTTGTCCGGGTCGACCGGCTTGACCAGATACTCGTCGAAGCCGGCCGCCAGGGCGCGCTCGCGGTCGCCGCTGCCGGCATACCCGGTCACCGCGATCAGGCGGCACGCCGCCGTTGCCGGCGAGTCGCGCAAGGCCCGCCGCTGCGGTGGCGATGATGTCGCCACCGTCGGGCGTGACTTTGGCGGCATTGACCAGCAGGCTGGCAAATACCTGGACCAGGCGGTCGGCGTCGCCGGTGATGCCAGCGAAGGCGCCGTGAAGCGGTGCTTTTTTCGATCGAACAGCGGTTGCGCCTGTTCGGCGGCGTGTGCAAATACGGTCCTGAAGTCGAGCGACTCGCTCGACAGCGCCACCATGGCGCGGGTGACGCGCGAGACATCGAGCAGCCCCTCGTTCAGGCCGGTCATGTGCCTGATTTGGCGCTCGATGATCTGGCCCGTCTGCGTCAGGCGCGGCTGATCGAGGTGGCGGCCAGACTGCAGCACTGACGCGGCCAACGCAATCGGCGCGAGCGGATTGCGCAGTTCGTGCGCCAGCGTGGCGAGAAATTCGTTGTTGCGCGGGTCGGCCTGCTGCAGCGCAGCTGCTGCATTCTTGCGCTCGGTGATGTCGACGACGATGCCGACCATGCGCTGCGGAACCGTGCCATCGTTGAATACGGTACAGTGCGCCTCCATCCAGTGCACACTGGCGTCAGGCCAGATGACGCGCGATTCGAAATGCCATTCGCGCTCGCCGGTGAGGGCCTGCGCGAACTGGCGCTGGACGTCGACCCGGTCTCCGGATGCACATGGGGTTGCCGTGTCATTGGCCAGATCCAGATCCCAGTCGCCGATTTTTCGCGCCGACAGCATGAACTGGTAGGTTGCGGCCACTTCGCGCGCACGCGATTGCGCTATGTCCAGTTCGGCGGTACGCTGCGCGATGCGCGATGCGCGATTCCATCGATTCCAGCGATTGCCGCAGGTCGCGCAGGGCCGCCACCCGCCCGAACGCCGGTCGCAACTGCAGCGCCACTTCGTGCGCCACCGGGATGGCGGTGGCCGACCACGCGCGCGCCGGCGTGGCACAGAACGAGGGCGCTGGCGGTGCCGTCCGGGTCACTGTGCAGTACTACCAGCAAGGCCGCCGCCGCGGCGACGTCGGTGCCGCCGCGCAGCGGCGACGCAGCGCGGCCGGACGCGTATAGTTGCTCGACCGCAAAAACGTCGCCCGCTGCCGGCAGCGGCGATGCAGGCAGCGGCGCCAACGTCGGCCAGCACCGGCCCGTCGTGCTGCCATCGCCGGCGGGCCAGAGCAGCCGCGACCTCGGCGCGTCGCCGGCGCGGCTTTAGGCGGCGTGGAACACGGCGTCGAGGCCAAAATAGGCGCCGGCCAGTTGCGCCGCCGCGCTCATCGATCCCGCGTCATCGGCTGCGCCGCGTAGTCGATCGGCCAGTCAGAGCAGCAGCGCCTGCCTGCGTCCGGCCACCACCGGCTCGGTAATGTCGACGGCCGAACAGGTGATGGCGATGACGCGCTGCCAGCGTCGCGCAACGGCGTTAATTAGAGCGAAAACCAGGCATCCTCGATCGGCTCGTTGCGCGCGATGACAAAACGCTGGCCGGCCAGAGCGAACGCCTCGCCCGCAAATGCGCGCTCAACAAACGGACTGACCTGCGGCCAGATCTCGGCCCATACCTGCGGCGCCGGCGCCATGAAGGCGGCGGGATGCTTCTCGCTGAGCAATGGGACATAGACATCGTGGTACAGCAGGATGCGTTGCGGCCCCCACAGCAACGCCGTCGCCAGCGTCGACGCGAACGCGTGGCGCACGACGGCCCGCGAATCGGTATGCTGCGCGGTGAGGTCCAAACACCGTTGCGCCGGCGGTGGATTGGTTTGCAACAGGCGATTCATGGCTGAATTTCCAGGTAAAAATGCGGCATGGGAAAGGGTTTTCATGGGCGGCGTATTCGGTTGGCGCCGGGGACGGCTGACGCTCGGCTGTAACCAACAGAAAGTAGCTCAGTTGTGTGCCATCAACGCCTGACCATCCAATTGAACACGGTTAATCGGGCCACCGTGCAGTTGGGGCGCTGCGCCAGCACCGGCGGCGCGCTTCGACTTGCCTTGCGTCACGCCTTTGTATACTGTGACGTGACGGCGCGGGCGACCCAGGTCTGCGCCGAGACCGTCAAGGAGCTTTCCGGTGCATTCGAATCGTTGGTTGCGGATCTTGTTGGCCAACCTGGCGTTAGCGGCCGTTTATTACGGCATGGCGCGGCTCGGCCTGATGTTGGCGTTCGAGTCCACCAACGTTTCGCCGCTGTGGCCGCCATCGGGCATCGCGTTGGCCGCCCTGCTGCTGGTCGGGCGCCACGTCTGGCCGGGCGTCATGCTGGGCGCATTTTCGGCCAACCTTGTCGTCTTTCTCGGCAATGGCCAGCTTGGCGCCGGCGCCGCGCTGGCGACGTCGCTGGCGATCGCCGCCGGCAATACCATCGAGGCATTGGTGGCGGCCTGGCTGCTGCAACGCCTCGCTGCCCCGGCACACCTGCTCGGCAAACCTGAACATACCTATCCGTTCGTCGGCGCCACCGCCTTTGCGGCGGCGGCGGCGGCGCTGATCGGCACCACCAGCTTGCTGTGGGCCGGCATTGTGTCGCCGTCGGCGGTGCCGATGATCGCGGCGACCTGGTGGGTCGGCGATCTTGCCGGCATGCTCATCGTGGTGCCGTTGCTGTTGGCGTGGCGCGCCGCGCCGGCGCCGCGCGTCAGCGGCCGCTTGCGCGCCGGCGCCGAACTACTGGCGCTGCTCGCCGTGCTCGTCGCGCTGCTGTATCAGCCGCCCGACGGCGGCCAGCGCATCTGGCTGTTCGCCTTGCTCGTCTGCGTCGGCTGGGCCGCGCTGCGCTACGGTCGCCGCAGTGCCACGCTGGTGGTGCTGGTCGTCGCTGGCGCGTCGGTGCTGGCGACCACGCAAGGCCTCGGGCCGTTTGCCGCCGGCAGCCGCAACGAGGCACTGTTTGGCCTCGAAGTGTTCATCGGGCTGTTCAGCACGGTGGGCATCTTGCTGGCCGCCGATGCCGAGACGCGCGCGCGACGCGATAGTGGCCTGGGCGGCTGGCTGCACTGGGCAGTGCTGGCCGGCACCATGCTGCTGACCCTGGTGGCATGGCAGTACGTCACGGAGGAGACCGAACAGCGCGCCGCCGAGCGGTTTCGGGTCGAAATCGAAGAAGCCCGGCGCCGCGTCGCCGATCGGATCGATGCCTACGCGCAAATCCTGCACAGCGGCCGCGCGCTGCTGACGGCAACGCCCGGCCTGGTCGCGGCCGGCTGGGGCGATTTTGTGCGCGCCGTCGACGTCGACAAGAAGTATCCGGGCTTCCAGGTGCTCGGCGTGGCGCGCCGGGTGCGCGACCGCGCCGCGCTCGAGCGGCAGATGCATGCGGCCGGCTATCCCGAGTATGCGATCTGGCCGGCCGGCCAGCGCGAGTCGTATGTCGCCGTCGTCATGGTCGAACCGTTTGCCGGGCGCAACCTGCGGGCGTTCGGCTTCGACATGAATTCGGAGCCGGTGCGGCGCGCCGCGCTGACGCGGGCGATGCAAAGCGATGCGCTGGCCGTCAGCGGCAAGCTGACGCTGGTGCAGGAGGTCGGCAACGATCGCCAGGCCGGCTTCCTGATGTACCTGCCGGTGTACCGGCGCGGCGCGCCGCACGCCACCGCGGAGCAGCGTCATGCCGCAGTCGAATCGTACGTGTACGGCGCATTCCGCATGAACGACCTGATGCGGGGAATCCTCGGCGCCGAAGCGCCGGCCGTCTCGATCGAGTTGTTCGACGGTGTCGGCACGACGGCGGCGGCGCGCATGTTTGCCAGTGCGCCGGCGGCGCGCTCGGTCGACCGCGCCGCCGCTGCGTATGCGGGCACCACCAGCGTCGCGGTCGGCGACACGTTCTGGACCTTGCGCGTCAGTTCCCTGCCGGCGTTCGAGAGCGCCATCGACCGCGCCAAGGGACTGATCGTGCTGTTCGCCGGCACCCTGATCGCGCTTTTGCTTTTTGGAATGATGCGCGCGCTGCGCCAGACCAGCGAGGACGCGCTGGCGCTGGCCACCAGCATCAAAGGGGCGCTGCGCCAGTCCGAACACCGGTTCGCCATCCTGGTCGATTCGGCCAGCGAATTTTCCATCATCGCCACCGACCTGGACGGTGTGATCGAGGTCTTCAGCGTCGGCGCCGAACGCATGCTCGG
The DNA here is from genome assembly GCF_049897565.1 of Massilia sp. TWR1-2-2. Classification (NCBI taxonomy): domain Bacteria; kingdom Pseudomonadati; phylum Pseudomonadota; class Betaproteobacteria; order Burkholderiales; family Oxalobacteraceae; genus Massilia; species Massilia sp. TWR1-2-2. The sequence goes on from NZ_JAFCWM010000004.1 coordinate 59,778, forward strand.
CTATGACGCGAACGAACTGGTCGGCGTGGCGTCGCCGGCGCTGCTGCACGAGCCCGATGAACTGGCGGCGCGCGCGCTGGTGCTCAGCGCCGAACTGGGCGAGCCGGTGGCCGGTTTCGAAGTGCTTGTCGCCAAGGCCCGGCGTGGCCATGCCGAGACGGGCGAATGGACGTACCGGCGCAAGGACGGTGCGCGCCTGCCGGTGCAGCTCACGGTCAGTGCCATCCGCGACGCTGAAGGGGCGGTGATCGGCTTTCTCGGCATCGCCCGCGATATCACCGAGCAGAAGCGGATCGATCAGGACTTGCGCGTGGCATTGACGCGGGCCGACGCCGGCAGTCGCGCCAAGGGCGAATTCGTCGCCAACATGAGCCATGAATTGCGTACGCCGCTCAATGCGGTGCTGGGTATGGCGCAATTGTTGCAGCGCACCGCCCTGAATGACGGCCAGCGCCGCGACGTCGACGTCATCCGTAGCGCCGGCGCCGCGCTGCTGGCGATCCTCAACGACATTCTGGATTTTTCGAAGATCGAGGCCGGCAAGATGGCGCTGGCGTGCATGCCGTTGCGACTGGAGGATGTGGCGGCGTCGCTGGCAACGATGATGAGCCTGAATGCGCGTGAAAAGCCGCTGGTGCTGACGATTTCGCTCGATGCCGCCTTGCCGCCGGTGTTGCTGGGCGACGCGTTGCGCCTGCAGCAGGTGCTGGTCAACCTGGCCGGCAATGCCGTCAAATTTACCGAACACGGCCACGTGGCGGTGCGGCTGCGCAGCGCCGGCCGGCGCGACGACACGGTGACATTGGAAATGAGCATCCAGGATAGCGGCATCGGCATGAACGCCGAACAGCTCGACGGCGTCTTTTCCGAGTTTGCGCAGGCCGACTCGTCGACCACGCGCCGCTTCGGCGGCACTGGCCTCGGCCTGGCCATCTCGCGCCGCCTGGTTGCGATGATGGGCGGGCAAATCGCCGTGACCAGCGCGCTCGGCGCCGGCAGCGACTTCGTCGTGTCCTTGCCATTGGCGGTGGCGCCGGCCGATGCCGTCGGCGCCGTGTCGGCGTTGCCGGCGCTGCGCGTGCTGGTCGCCGACAGCGCCGCGGCCAGCGCCGCCGTGCTCGGCGCGGCGCTGGCCGCGCTCGGCTGCCACGCCGCGATGCTGGCGCCGCAGCGGGGCGGCGTCGCCGCCGCCGTTGCCGCGGCGGCGCCGGCGCAGGTCGTCCTGCTCGACCTGGGGCTGGCCGGCGACGATCCCGCGGCGCTCATCGAAACGCTGCGCGGCGGCACCAAGTGCGCCGTCGTGCTCATGCTCAGCGCGTATGAGCGCGCCGTGTTCGACTTCGACCCGGCCGCGCTGGGCGCCGATGCGGTGCTCGACAAGCCGGTCACGCCGGCGCCGTTGCGCAGCTGCCTGGCGGCGATCCTGGCGCGCAAGGGCGGCGGCGGCGGCGCCGCCGGCGCGCGCGCCGCGCCCGCCCCGAGCGTCACGCTGCTGCTGGTGGAAGACAATCTGCTCAACCAGGCGGTCGGCCGGCGCTTGCTCGAGGCGGCGGGCGCCCGGGTCGAGATTGCCGGCAACGGCCAGATCGCCGTCGACATGCTGCGCGCCGACCCTGGCCGCTTTGCGCTGGTGCTGCTCGACATCCAGATGCCGGTGATGGACGGCTTCCAGGCGATTGCACTGATCCGCGGCGAACTGGCGCTGGACCTGCCGGTGCTGGCGATGACGGCCGGCGTGATGGAACACGAGCGCGAGCGCTGCATCGCGGCCGGCATGAACGGCTTCATCGCCAAGCCGCTCGACGCCGAACGGTTGCTCGAGGAAATCGCGCGCCACCTGCCGCCGGCCGATGCGGCGCCGGCCGCAGCGCCGCCAGACGCCGCCGCGGGCGACGCCGACGGCGTGTTCGACGTCAGCAGCCTGGTCGACGAGGCCGACGCCGACGACGGCAACGCCCGCATCATGGCTTCACTGATCGGCGCGCTGGTCGATGCGGGCAGCGGGGAGCTTGACCAGGTCGCCGATGCCTGGCGCGAACAGCGTCTGCCGGCGGCGGCGCGCACGCTGCACGGCCTGCGCGGCTCGATCGGTTCGCTGGGTGCGTGGCGCTTCGCCGCTGCCGCGCTGGCGCTGGAGCGGGCCCTGCACGCGACCCCTGGCGACCATGCGCGGCTCGACCAGCTGCTGCTGAGCGCGCAGGCCGAACTCGGCGCGACCTTGCACGCGGCAGCGGCGTGGCTGGCGCGGCGCCGGCAGCCGGCGGCCGCCGCGGCGGTTGCCGGCGACGAGCTCAGCCGCCTTGGCCTGCTGCTCGGCGAGCGCAACCTTGCCGCCTGCGAGCTGTTTGCCCGCATCGAGCCTGGGCTGGCGCCGCTGGTCGGCGCCGAAGTGGCGCAGCAGTTGCGCCTGGCCATGCGCGTACTTGACTTCGAAAGCGCGGCCGCACTGCTCGCCGGCGACCCGGCCGCATACCTTCGCAGTCAGGCAGCGATGCTGGGCGCCTCCTCCTGATCGACGATTCTGACAAGGCCGCTTCCCATGGATGACAACCGGATCACCGTGTACATAATTGACGACAATGAAATGGCGCGCTCTTTGCTGCACATGATCGTCCAGGGCGAGCAGTTCAACGTCATCGGCAGCGCCGCCGGCGCCGCCAGCGGCCTGGCCGGTGCGCTGGCGCTGCGGCCCGACATCGTCTGCCTCGATATCCAGATGCCCGATGGCGATGGCCTCGACCTGCTCGAGACGTTTTCGCGTCGCCTGCCGCGCACGGTGGTCCTGATGGTGACAGCATGCAATGACGTCACCAGCGTGCAAGCGGCGTTCAAACGCGGCGCGAAGGGATTCATCCTCAAACCGTTTACCAGTGGCACCGTGCTCGACAAGCTTGAGACGGCAGCGAAGTTGCTGGCGGCGCCAAGCGGGGGTGGCGCGCGCGGCTGACCGGCACAGCATGCCATGGGGCGTCACTGGTACTGACTTGTAACCATGAGTGTGGCAAATCGACATCAGTTTCCACCAGCGTGCGCCCAGCAACCCTGTACACGCCGGCGCCATTGCGCTACTATTTGTATCTTTTTGATCTGCACCAACTGCGGTCCCCAAGCTCTGGGCCGCGCACGACTGACGCACAACGGCGCCATCGTCGAACCACCCCGGCCCGCTGTGCTGGCAAGCGCGTTTCGCCTGACAAACCCCAGTTTTCCCCTTTGGCCGCTCGCTGCCGCGGTCGCCGCGCGGCTGGCCGCGGCCGTCACAGTCGATCGCAGTGCTTGCAGTTCGTGCCGTATTTCCAGGCGCAGTGCGATGCATCGGGCAACGTCTCGGGCGCCGAGCTGCTGCTGCGCTGGCACGATCCAGTTTGCCTGCTGGGCCGGGCAGTCCTCGACCGCACGGTTGACCGTGGCGGTCGATGTCAGCGCCGCGCAATTGCGCGCCCTGGAATTCGTGGCGCTGATAGAACTGGCTCTTGCCCGCGTCGGCGCCGATCCGCACCTGCTCAACCTGGAGCTGACGGAAAGTATTTTGCCCGGTCGTTTGTGCGCGACATCACCAGCAGCGCCAGCGACAGGGCGATCGTGCACAGCATCGTCAGCCCGACCGATAGCCTGGCGTTTGCGGTGATGGCGGAAGGGGTAGAAACGCTGGCGCAGCTGGTGGTGCCCAGGGAGCTTGGCCGCGATGATTTCCAGGGCTGTCTGCTGGGCGGAAAATTGTTAGCCAAAGCGACGAATCGGGCTGGAATTGTTATACAATTAATAGTATTTTCGGGGCGAATGCCGCGGCGGATAGCGGGTCGCAGCGTAAGGACGACATGCATACAGTTGTTTCAAAATCGCAAGGCAGCAACCGCGGCGAAGCGCTGATTCTCATCGTCGACGACGTTGCGGCGAATATCACCTTGTTGGGCAAGGCGGTCGAGGGCCTGGCGCAGGTCGTGTTCGCCACCGACGGGATCGCCGCGCTCGAACTGGCATTCAGTCGCGCGCCCGACGTGATCCTGCTCGACATCGAGATGCCGGGCATGGATGGGTACGCCGTCTGCAAGGCGCTGAAGGCGTCGCCGCGCACGGCCGGCTGCGCCATCATCTTCGTCACCGGCCACGACAGCGCGGTGCACGAACTGGCATCATTGAACGAAGGCGCGGTCGATTTTGTGCAAAAGCCGTTCAACCTGGCGGTGGTGCGCGCGCGCGTGCGCACCCATCTGGAACTGGGCGAGCGCACCCGCCAATTGCGCCTGGCCCGGCACGACCTGATGGACCTGGTGCATTCGCTGCCGGCCTTCGTCGCCTTCTGGGACGTCGCTTTTGTCAACCGGTTCAGCAACGACCGCGATGGCCGCTGGTTCGGTGTGCCGGCCTCGGCGATGCGCCTGCGTCCGCTGGCAGCAGTGGTCGGGCCGGACAACGCGGCGCTGGTCATCGCCCATGCTGTTGCGCTCGACGATGGTGGCGAAGCGCAGTTCGAAATGTGCGTGCAACATCAAGGCCAGCAGCGCTGTTGCCATGCCGCGCTGGTGTGCCGCATGCGCGAAAAGGGCCGCCGCGGCTATCTGCTGCTGCTCACCGACGTCAGCGCCAGGAAGCTGGCCGAGCTGGCACTGCGCGAAGAGAAGGAGAAATTCCGCGTGACCTTGAATTCGATCGGCGACGCGGTCATCGCCACCGATGGCGACGCCAGGGTCACCTTCATCAATCCGGTTGCCGAACTGATGACGGGATTTTGCGCCGGCGAGGCGCTCGGTCTGGCGATCGAGACGGTCATGCCGCTGTGCGACGGCGCCAGTGGCGAGCCGAGTGTCAATCCGATCCGCATCGCGCTGCGCGAGAACCGCATCGTCGGCATGGCCTTCGATTCTCAACTGATCGGCCGCGCCGGCCGGCGCTACGCGGTGGAAGACTCGGCCGCGCCGATCGTCGACGCCGACGGCAACCGCAGCGGCGCCATCATCGTGTTCCACGATGTCAGCGAGGCGCGCGCGATGGCGTTCAAGATGACCCACCTGGCCCAGCACGACGCGTTGACCGATTTACCCAACCGGGTGCTGCTGCGCGACCGCACCAGCCAAGCGTTCGAACATGCCAGCCGCTCGGGCCATCGGGTGGCGCTGCTGCTGCTCGACCTGGACAATTTCAAGGCCATCAACAGTGCCATCGGCCACACCATCGGCGACGCCTTGCTCAAGCAGCTGGCCGAGCGCCTGCGCACATTCCTGCGCGTTAGCGACACCATCAGCCGCCAGGGCGGCGACGAATTCGTGATCCTGATCCCGGCCCTCGAGGAAGTCGCCTACGCCGACCAGGTGGCGCGCGATCTGCTGGCGCTGGTGGCGGCGCCGCTATACCACGATGGGGTGCGCTATGACCTGACCGCGAGCATCGGCCTGAGCCTGTATCCGGACGACTGCAGCGACCAGGATGCGATGTATCGCCATGCCGATGCGGCGATGTACAAGGCGAAGCAGGATGGCAAGAACCGTTACCATTTCTTCGCCTCGGAAATCGAGGAAAGCCTGCTGGCACGCAACGCGCTCGACCGCGACCTGCGCATCGCGCTCGACGAGGCGGAGTTTTCGATTGCTTACCAGCCCAAGGTGGACGCCCGCAGTGGCCGCATCGTGGGGGGCGAAGCGTTGCTGCGCTGGTGTCGCGCCGACGGCGTGCACGTGTCGCCCGCCGACTTCATCCCGCTGGCCGAGGAGACCGGCATGATCGTGCAGATCGGCAGCTTCGTGCTCGAGCAGGTGTGCCGCGACCTGGCAGCGCTGGTTGCCGCCGGTTGCCCGACGCGCATCAGCATCAACATCTCGGGCCAGGAGTTCCAGGAGGAGGGCTTCGCCGCCCGCATCGGCGCCGCGCTCGAAGCGGGCGGCATCGCGCCGGCGCTGCTGGAGCTCGAAATCACGGAAGGCACCTTGATGCGCGACATCGATCGGTCGCGCGCCAATCTGCTGCAACTCAAGCGCACCGGTGTGATCATCAGCATCGACGATTTCGGCACCGGCTACTCGAGTCTGGCGTATCTGAAAAATTTCCCGATCGACGTGCTCAAGATCGATCAGTCGTTTGTCCGCGACATGCTCAGCAACACCCAGGACGCCTCGATCATCTCGGCCATCATCCACCTGGCCGGCAGCCTGCGCATCGCGCTGGTTGCCGAGGGCGTCGAACAGGAGGGCCAAGCCGATGCGCTGATGGCCATGGGATGCAACACCATGCAAGGCTACCTGTACGCCCGGCCGATGGCGCTGGCGTCGTTCTGGCCGATGCTGCTGGCCGGCCAGGTACCGGCGCGCTAGCCGTTACAGGGACGCGCCGCAGACGCGCGCGCGGCCTTCCCGCTTGGCGCGGTACAACTGCGCATCGGCCGCCTGCACCAGCGCAGTCTCGTCGAGCTGGCGCGGCGCGGCGATGCCGGCGACGCCGACGCTGACGGTGACGATGCCGCCGAGCGCCGCATCGGCGTGTTCGAGCGCCAGCGCGCGCACCGCCGCCTCGATCTCGGCCGCCTTCATCAGCGCGCCCTCCAGGGCGGTATCGGGCAACAGGCAGGCAAATTCCTCGCCGCCATAGCGCGCCGCCAGGTCGTGCGGGCGGCGCATCGCCGCCTTGATCGCCCCCGCGACCGCGCGCAGGCAGACGTCGCCCTGCTGGTGGCCGTAACGGTCGTTGTAGCGCTTGAAGTGATCGACGTCGATCATGATCAGCGACAGCGGCTGCTTGCTGCGCCCGCAGCGCCGCCACTCGCTGCCAAGCACCGTGTCGAACTGGCGCCGGTTGGCGACGCCGGTCAGGCCATCGACCAGCGCCATCATGCGCAGCAGGTCGGCCTGGCGCTTGAGCGTGAGCTGGGTGTGGACCCGCGCCCGCACCACGGTGGCGTGGAACGGCTTGGCGATGAAGTCGACCCCGCCCACTTCGAAACCCTGGACCTCGTCGAGCGGATCGGCGTTGCCGGTGACGAAGATGATCGGGATGTCGCAGTTGCGCGGATCGCTCTTGAGCAACGCGCACAGCGCATAGCCGCCCATGCCAGGCATCACGACGTCGAGCAGGATCAGGTCGGGCGTGCGCCTGGCGCAAAATGCCAGCGCGTCGGCGCTGTTGACGGCCATGCACACTTCGTAGCGGTCCTTGAAGATCGCATACAGCGTCTGGATATTGCTCGGCTGGTCATCGACCACCAGCAGCAGCGGCGGTGGCGCATCGATGACGATCGGGTCGGACAGAAAATGAGACTCTTGCATCAGGTCGATCCCTCGCGAAGGTAGTTGCTATGGGTCCGCGCCGCGCGGAAGTCCAGCGCGGCCATGGCGCCGGCCAGACGGTCCAGGCGATCGCCGAGATGGGCGCCGTAGTCGGCCTGCAGTGTACCGAACACGGTCAGGGCGCGCATGCTGGCCTGGTCGAGCAAGGGATCGAGCTCATCGAGGCAGGCGGCGAGGCCGGCGATCGAGCGTGACGGCGCCGGCGCCGCCGGCGCGGGGCGGTTCGCCTGTTCGATCAAGCGCAATTCAGTCTGGATGGCTGCCACCGCCGTGCCAATCGTCGTCAACGTGCCCGCGCAGTCGACCTGCTCGGGCGATGTGCGCAGTTGCTGTTCGAGCGTTCCGGCGAAATGGTGCAGGTCGTCGGCGCCGATCATGCCCGCCGCGGTCTTGTAGGAGTGCAGGCGATCGGCCGCCTGTTTCCATGCGCGCCCGGCAAAGCAACAGGCCAGTTCTTCGATCAGCGCATCCGATTCGGCGGCAAAAATGCCGCTCAGGCTAAAATAGATCGAGGTATCGCCGCCGAGGCGGCGCACGGCAAGGTCGAAATCGATCGCGCTGTCCTTCGGCCGCGGCAAGCGCGGCGGGCCAGCCGGCGCGGCCGGCGGCTGCTCCGGCGCAGCCCGGCAGTGCTGCAACAGCGCCGCGACGACGCGGTCGAGGTCGATCGGCTTGCTCAAATGGTCGTTCATGCCGGCCGCCAGCGACAACTCGCGGTCGCCCTGCATCGCGTTGGCCGTCATCGCCAGGATCGGCAACTGCCGGCCGCGCGGATCGGCGCGGATGGCGCGGGTGGCCTCGTAGCCGTCCATGTCCGGCATCTGGATGTCCATCAGCACGGCATCGAACGGCGCCAGCGTTGCCAGCGCCAGCTGCACCGCGGCGGCGCCGCCATTGGCCACCGTGACGAGGGCGCCGCGCTTGGCCAGCAGTTCGCGCGCCACTTGCTGGTTCAGCGGATTGTCGTCCACCAGCAACAGCCGCAGCCCGGCCAGCGGCGTGGCCGGCGTGCCGCTGCCGGCCGGCGCCGCCGGCGCCGCCCTCGGGCCGGTCGCTTCCTGGATCGCATCGATGAGCATCGGCGCGGTGACCGGTTTGACCAGGAAGCCGTGCGGCAGGATGCTGGCCTGCTGCATCCGCTCGGACAGCTCGGCGCGCCCGCTCGCGGTGACCATGATCACCACCGGCAGCTCGTCGGCGCCGCACTGGCGGGCGATCCTGCCGGTGAGCTCCCAGCCATCCATGCCGGGCATGCGCCAGTCGACCAGGATGACGTCGTAGCGCGCCGCTTGCGCCAGCATGGCGAGCGCCTGCGGGCCATCGGCGGCGCAGTCGGCGCGCCAGCCGAGCGCCTCGACCATGCCCGACAGCACTTCGCGCGCGGCGCCGTTGTCGTCGACGATCAGCACGCGCAGGGTGTTGCCGGCGCGCGCGATCGGCAACATCCCGCGCGGCGCCGACACGTCGCCCGGTGCCGTTGCCGGCAGCGCCAGCGCGAAGCTGAACCTGCTGCCGTGGCCCGGGCGGCTCGCCACGTCGATCTCGCCTCCCATCAGCCGCACCAGCCGCTGGCTGATCGCCAGTCCCAGCCCGGTGCCGCCGAAGCGGCGGGTGGTCGATTCCTCGGCCTGGCTGAACTGGTCGAAGATCGTCTCGAGCTTGTCGGCGGCGATGCCGATGCCGGTGTCGCTGACGGCAAACACGATCAGGCCATCGTCGCTGTGGCCGATCGACAGGCGCACTTCGCCGCGGGTGGTGAACTTGATGGCGTTGCCGGCCAGGTTGATGAGCACCTGGCGCAGCCGCATGGCATCACCGTAGAGGTGGCGCGGCAAAGCCGGATCGACGCTCAGGATCAGTTCGAGATGCTTGTCGCCGACCAGCGCGCCGAGCATCGACGACAACTCGGCCGTCAGGGCCGCGAGGTCGAAATTGTGTTCCTCGAGCTGCAGTCCGGCCGCTTCGATGCGCGACAGGTCGAGGATGTCGTTGAGCAGCGCCAGCAGCGACCTGGCCGCGCCCAGCGTCTTGCTCGTATAGTCGCGCTGGATCGCCGTCAGCTCGGTGTACTCCAGCAACTGCAGCATGCCGATCACCGCATTCATCGGGGTGCGGATTTCGTGGCTCATGTTGGCCAGGAACTGGCTCTTGGTCTGGCTGGCGGCCTGCGCGGCGTCGCGCGCGGCGATCAGTTCGCGCTGGCGCGCCTTGTCGATGCCGATATCCTTGGCCATGCCGAGGTAGCCGATCACGGCACCGGCGTCGTCGCGCACCGCCGACATGGTCAGGCTGACCGTCAGCGCGCTGCCATCGTTGCGCCGATAGGTCCATTCGCGCGATTCCGAACCGCCGCCCATGACGGGCGCGAAGACGGCACTGTACAGGCTGGGCAACGGGCCCAGGCTGTCGCCCAGACTGTCGACGCGCGCGAGCAATTCGGCGCGATCGTGCAGCAACTCGGGGGTGCTGGCGCCGACCAGTTCGTCGGCGCGGTAGCCGAGCATGCGTTCGGCGCCAGGGCTGAACAGGGCAATGGTACCGGCCGTGTCGGTCAAGATGATGGCAAAATCGCGCGCCGCATCGACCACGCCGCGCAGTTGCGCCAGCGCTGCCGCCTGGCCGGCCTCGGCCTCGCGCAGTGCGGTGACGTCGCTGACGAAACCGTAAAACCCCTTGACGACGCCGTCGGCGATATCGGGGATGTAGGAAAACAGCGCCTGGCGCTGCTGGCCGTCGTGCAGGTCGACGAGCGATTCAAACAGCGCCGTTTCACCGCGCATGACGGCGCGCACGCGCGGTTCGTGCAGGGCGAAGCGGCGGCGCCCGACCAGGTCGACCATGCGCATCCCCTGCACCTGTTCCGGCGCCAGGCCGAGCCAGTCGTACGAGGCGCGGTTGGTGAAGCGGTTGACCAGTTCGGCATCCCAGTAGACCACCAGCGCGGGGGTGTGATCGATCACGGTCTGGACGTCGGCGCGCGCGCGCGCCAGGTCGGCCATGCTCGCCTGCAGGGCCTGCTGCGCCAACTCGCGCTGGACAATTTCTTCCCGCATCAATGCCTGCGTGCGCACGAGCTGGTCGGTCATGCCGTTGAAGGTGCTGGCCAGGAAACCGAGTTCGTCGGCCAGCGGCAGCCGCACGCGGGCCGCCAGGTCTCCCGACGAGACCGCTTCCATGACATCTTTCAGGATTTCGATCGGGCGCAGCACGCGGCGCCGGATGGCCAGGCTGCCGAGCGCGATCAGGCTGCCCAGCATCACCACGTTGAGCAGCATCAGCGTCGACAGCAACTGCTGTGAGCTGCCCAGCTCCTCGCGGCTCAGGCGCGTCAGCGCGAACGCATCGTCCGCCATTTCCTGGGTGACCAGGAACAGCGCGTTCATGATCGCCGGGGCGTGTTGCGCGCTGGCGGCGCCGCCACTGACCAGTGGGGCGATCCCGGGACGGGCCAATCTGGCGTACAGGCGCTGGATCACTTCGAGGTTGCTGTACTGGCGCGCCAGCAGTGCGCGCGCCGGCGCCGAGTCCTGGTCCAGGGCTGCCAGGGCGGTGCGGAAACTGCCGATCCGTGCGCGCCACTGCGCTTCGGACCGGTCTTCCTGGTAGAGCGCCGTTTCCATGGCCAGGTAGCGGAACTGGGCGGTCGCACGGGCGACCACCTCGGCCTTGCCGGCTTGCGCGGCCGCATCGCGCGCCAGCGCGCTGGCGTACAGCGTGAACGCCAGGCACAGCGCGATAGCGACGCTGGCGGCAAGGATGAACCAGTTGGTTTGGCGGTGCAAGGTCATGGCGCTTACCGGATCAGCTTGATGGCGGCCGGTTGCGCCAGTGACAGCGGCCGCACATCGATCGCGTCGAGATAGTTGGGCACCTCGCCTGCCGCAATCAGGCCGCGTTTCAAGGCCCAGCGGGTCTGGTCGTCGAGCGAGAGCAGCAGCGACTGGTCGAGCGAGAGCGTATAGTCGCCGGCGCGAAACGAGGCCGCCAGTTGCTGCGGCTGCATCCCGATGGCGCGCGCGATCAGCGCCTGCGCGTCGGCCGGCTGTTCCTCGATGGTCGCCACGGCGTCGGCCAGCGCGTCCAGCGCGCGCCGCACCCGCTGCGGATGGGCGTCGAGGAATTGCCTCTTTCCCACCAGCACGAAGCGGTAGACGAACATGTCTGGCTCCATCAGCACGGTGGCATTGGCGCCGTGTTCGGCCTGCATCCGGTTCAGCAGCGGATTCCAGGCGGTCAGCGCGTCGACCCGGCCGCTGCGCAGCGCCTCTTCGAACTGGGCTGGCTGGAGCTCGACGATCTTGACGGCGGCGTCGGGAATGGCGTGCATGGCGAGCAGCTTGTCGAGGAAGTACTCGGCGTTGGTACCCTTGACCGTGCCGACCGTCTTGCCGGCGATGTCGCCCGGCGTTCTGATGCCGCGGTCGCGCCGGCCCAGCAGCGCCATCGTGTGGCGCGATGCGAATACGGTGGCGACGACGGCGATCGGCTGCCCGCTGGCGCGCGCGAACATGAAAGGGACGTCGGCCACCAGCGCGAGGTCGGCCTTGTCGTCGAGCACCGACTGCAATGCTTGCTTGCCCAGCATGAAAGACTGCACCGTCAACGCCAGCTGCCGGCGGCTGAAATAGGCCTTGTCGCGGGCGACGAACACGGCGCCGGCGCTGATCTGGATGGGGATGGCAATGGTGATCGCCTCGGCCGGCGCGGCATGGCCGCGCTGCCACGCAAACCAGCCGACACCGATCGCGGCGCCGGCCAGCAGCAAGGGGACAGCAGCGCGCGATAGTGATGGCATCTTCATTCCTGGCAGGGTGGGTGCGAATTGTTGCTTGCGATTATACGTGGCGCAGCGCGCTGGCAGCAGTAATTTCGTCGCCCCTCAAGGCGCGGCAATCGGGCGCTGTTCGACCAGGAAGCAGCCATCGAAGATACCCGCTTTCGAGCGGCTCGACAGATAGCGCACCGACCACGCAGGGCGGCCCGTCAGCGCCACCGCCAGCGCCGCCGAGCTTGGCGCGGCGCCGGTCAGCGCCTGTTGGACTGCTTGCCGGTGCATGGCACGCGCGTCCGGCTCGATCAGTGCGGGCCATGCGCTGTAGTCGAGCTTGGCATGGTGGTCTCCAAGCAGGGCGGCGAAGCGCGCGTTGCTGAACTTGCAACGGCCCGACACGTCGAGGAAGGCCAGCGCCCGTCCGCTCAGGTCGGCGACGGCATGGGTGAAATGATCGCTTCCCTCCAGCGCGCGCGTGCCGGCTTCGGCGCGGTTGCGTGCCTTGATCAGTTCGGCCTCGAACAGGCTGCGCTCGCGGGCGACGAACATGACCCAGGTGTAGCCGGCGCGCGCGCCATCGCCGCTGGCGTTGACCATCACCGGGATGCGGGTCGCATCGGCGGCGCGCAAGTGCAGGTAGATTTCGCGCACTGCGCCCTCGCGCAGCAGCATCGGCCAGACGTGGGTCTGCAGGAAAATGCGGCTCGCCGGCGGCAGCAGCTGGTCCATCGGCGCGTCCGGGCGCACCGGCGAAGCGGGGCCGAGGATGCGCATCAATTCGGCATTCATCCGGACAATCTTGCCGTCCCCGTCAGTGTGCAGCACGGCGCAGGGAAGCTGGTCGAACGGGTTCATCGACTTGGCGCCACCAGGCTGTCGGCGGTCAGCGACAAATACGGGCGCATCGCCGCCACCACCAGGTCCGGGTGGCTCATGTGGGCGCAGTGCCCGCTGACGTCGAGCACTTGCAGCCGGCTGTTGGCCATGTGGGCATGCAGGTAGTTGCCCACGGCGAGTGGCGCCAGCGCGTCGTGGCGATGCTGCAGCAGCAGTGACGGAACCGTCACCGCGGCGAGGTCGGCGCGGTTGTCGGCGAAGAACGTTGCCCGCGCAAATGTCCGGGCGGCGAGCGGATCGGTTGAACAAAAGCTCGCCGCCAGTTCCGCGCCGGTCGATTCGGCCTGCGCGGCGCCGGCCACTACCGGCGCCAGATACTGCGCCCAGCCGATATAGTTCTGCTCCATCATGTCGAGCAGGGCGGCGAGGTCTTCGCGCTCGAAGCCGCCGTAATAGTCGGGAGGATCATTGAGGAAGCATGGCGACGGAGCGATCAGGATCATCCGCTCGAACAGGGCTGGGCGGGCGATCGAGGCGAGCAAGCCGATGCTGCAGCTGACCGAGTGGCCGACAAAGCGCACCCCTTCGGTCAGGCCGAGCGCATCGCAGACATCGAGCAGGTCCTGCACATAACCGTCGAGACTGGCATAGCGCCGGACATCGAACGGCGCGCCGCCGGCGCCACTGCCGGTGTAGTCGAACAGCACCTGGCGGTACTCGCCGAACGCGCCGCTGACCTTGTGCCACATCGCCTGGTTGCAGCCGAAGCCGTGGGCGTACAGCATCGTCGGGCCATCATTGCCGACGACGGTGACACGATTGCGTTTCAAGATGTCATTCATGTGCGTCCTGTTGCGCAAACGTGCGCGGGCGAAGGTAGTATGTGGGCCGCTTGCTTCGGTGCGCGGTCGACCCGGGTTTGGTGACGCAGTGCCGGAGTCGGTTCAACAGCGGCACCAACTGGTGCCGCTTGACGCACGATTCTAACCCAACGTCTTGCGCAATGGAAACTAGTTTGCCAGGGTTATCAAACCGAACCAGCACGGGGACACTCAGGACGCTCGTTCACGGATCGGCAGATGCTGGCAAGGCGATGGTTATAGTATAGTTCGCGGCAGGCAACCCGTCTAACCTCCCGCTCGATTCATCCCTATGCGCGCAATGTTGTTGGTCCGATCTTTGTTTGCCGCCGCCGCGGTTGTCGCGCTGGCCGGTTGCTCGACGTTGCGCGTTGTCGCCGATGCCGAAAGCGGGGCCGGAAAAGAAGCTGCTGCAGTCTTTTCACGCTGGGTCGATTCCGGTGGCGATGTCGCCAGCGCCGCGGCGTGGTCGCGCAAGGTCAAGGCAGGGGTGACGGTGGCCGAGATCGAGGAGGCCTTCGCCGGCGTGGCCGTCGAGCATAACGTGCGCCCGGTCGGCGAGCTGTCCATCTCCAATGAGCTCGCTGCGCGTTCCGGCCAGACGGGGCGATTTCTCAAGGTGTATTCCTACTGCGACCCGGCCACCGCGCGCCTGATGGTCGATTTCAGCCCGGCCATGGCGGTGTTCCTGCCGTGCCGGATTGCGCTCGTCGAGCAGGAGGACGGCTTGTGGATCCACACCATGAACATGGACATGCTGATCAAGATGGGCCGCAAGATGCCCCCCACGGTGCGTGACGCGATCGGGCGGGTGCGCCTGACCTTGCGCGCGATGCTCGAGCGCGGCGCCAACGGCGAGTTCTAGCCAGTTCTGACGCGCCGGCGACTGTGGCGAATCGATCATCTTTTGCACTGCAACATCGAAGTTGCTTGTTAATTCGGCGCAAATTTGGTTATATGCGTACTTGATCATATGATTGAATGCGCACCGATGAAGGATGATCTCAACAGCGAGCAGATGAAGGAAGTGTTCGAGGAAGTTTCACACTACTTTTTTCTCCTGTCCGAGCCGACCCGGCTAAAGATTCTGTATGCGTTGTGCAACGGCGAACAGCCGGTCGGCGCAATCGTCAAGGAAATTGAAGCGAACCAGGCGAACGTGTCGCGCCAGCTCAACATGCTGTACCAAGCCCGCATTCTGCAGCGGCGCAAGGATGGCGCCCAGGTGTATTACCGGATCGAGGACCAGAATGCGATCGAACTGTGTCAGGTGGTGTGCAAGCAGATGGTGGAAAAGGTTGTCAGTACCAGCCGCCTGATGCAGCCCGCCACGGAAACATTCGTCATCAAGGAAGCATGAAGCTTCTGCCGTTGTCGGTGCGCGGCACGAATATGCATATCTGGCTATATGCGCATTTAGTTGTATGGCAATAGAAAAATATAGAAACATAGTGAGACGCCAACCGATGACAAATTTGATCCGTAAAGCCGGTCGCCTGCTCAAGGCGCCTGAAAATTTCCTGACCGCCCAACAGATCGACGAGGTCAACCGCGGGGGCCTCGATGCAGGCCGGCGCGGGTTCATGCGGCGCAGCTTGCTTGCCGCCGGCGCCACACTGGCCGCCGGCAGCAGCGTCGCGCAACGCATCAATGAAGGTGACCCCAACATCCTGGTGCTGCCCGAGCATGCGCGCACCCTCGGCAAGCCGGTTGCCGCGAATCCCTACGGCGTGCCGTCCTCGTTCGAGACGAACTTGCTGCGGCGCGAGTCGCCAGGCCTGACGCGCGTGTCGGCCGCGTCGGTCGCATTTACGCCTTTGCAAGGCCTGTTCGGCATCATCACGCCTTCCGGCCTGCACTTCGAACGCCATCACCAGGGCTGGCACGATATCGATCCTGCCAAGCACCGGCTGATGGTCAACGGCATGGTGCGCAATCCAAAGGTCTACACGATGGACGACCTGATGCGCATGCCGTCGGTGTCGCGGATGCATTTCATCGAATGCGGCGCCAACACGGCGATGGAGTGGGGCAATGTGGCGGTGCCGTCGGTGCAGTATTCGCATGGCATGCTCAGCTGCAGCGAATTTACCGGGGTGCCGCTGTCGGTGCTGCTGGAGGACTGCGGCTTTGACAAGCGCAATGCGAAGGTGGTGCTGGCCGAGGGTGCCGACGGCTCGTCGATGACGCGCACCATCCCGATCGACCGCGCCCTCGACGACGTGCTGGTGGCCTGGGGAATGAACGGCGAAATGCTGCGCCCGGAGAATGGCTATCCGCTGCGGTTGGTCGTGCCCGGCGTGCAGGGTGTGTCGTGGGTGAAATGGCTGCGTCGCATCGAAGTGGGCGACCAGCCCTACGCGAGCAAGGACGAAGCGATCCACTACATGGATGCGATGCCGGACGGCTCGTTCCGCCAGTACACCTCGATCCAGGAATGCAAGTCGGTCATCACCAGCCCGTCGGCCGGCCAGCGGCTGCTCGACACCGGCTTTTACAACATCACCGGCCTGGCGTGGTCGGGCCGCGGCAAGGTCAAGCGGGTCGACGTCTCGGTCGACGGCGGCAAGAACTGGCGCACGGCGCGCCTGGAAACGCCGGTGCTGACCAAGTGCCTGACGCGCTTTAACATCGACTGGGACTGGCATGGCGATACTGCCGTGCTGCAGTCGCGCGCGATCGACGACACCGGCTACGTGCAGCCGAAGATCAATGAACTGCGCGCGGTGCGCGGCACCCGCTCGATCTATCACAACAACGCCATCCAATCCTGGCAGGTGGCGCCATCGGGGGAGCTAGCCAATGTCCAGGTCTACTAAATTGGCGCTGGCCGCGCTGGCCGCCGCATTGTTTGGCGGCGCCGCCGGCGCCGCCGCGCCGCTGACCAACCTCGGCCGCACGGCCACGCCGACGGAAGTGGCGGCCTGGGACATCGACGTGCGCCCGGACTTCAAGGGTTTGCCGAAAGGTTCGGGCAGCGTCAGCGCAGGCATGAAGGTGTGGGAAGGCAAATGCGCGTCCTGCCACGGCACGTTCGGCGAATCGAATGAAGTGTTCACGCCGATTGTCGGCGGCACCAGCGCCGCGGACATCAAGAGCGGCCGGGTGGCGTCGTTGACCGATGGAAAGCAGCCGCAGAAGACCACCTTGATGAAAGTGGCCACCGTGTCGACGCTGTGGGACTACATCAACCGGGCGATGCCATGGACGGCGCCGAAGTCGCTGACGACGGACGAGGTGTACGCGGTGACCGCGTACATCCTGAACATGGGCGAGATCGTCGCTGACGATTTCGTGCTGTCCGACCAGAGCATCGGCCAGGCGCAGGCGCGCATGCCAAACCGCAACGGCATGACGACGCAACATGGCATGTGGGAAGTGCGCGGCAAGCCCGACGTGGCCAGCAAGGCGTGCATGAAAAATTGTCCGGTCGGAGAGGCGGTTCGCTCGACGCTGCCGGAGCCGTCGCGTAATGCGCACGGCAACCTCAGCCAGCAGAACCGTACGTTCGGCGCGGTACGGGGCGTCGACACCAGCAGGCCGGCGCCGCAGGGCAAGCTCGAACGTCACGCCGCGCCGGCGCCGGTGGTGGCCGCGGCAGTCGCGCATCCGGCCATGGCGCTGCTGCAAAACAACGCCTGCCTCGCCTGCCACGGCGTCAACACCAAAGTGATGGGGCCGAGCTTTGTCCAGGTGGGCGACAAATACCGTGACGATCCTGCCGCCGCTGCCACACTGCTCGCCAAATTGAGACTCGGCAGCAGCGGCGCATGGGGGCCGATCCCGATGCCGCCGCAGTCCCATGTGAATGAAGAAGATGCGAAAACGCTGGTCAAGTGGATCCTCGGCAGCGCGAAATAGTCAGTAGTTTTTTAATGGAGAAATGATGAAGAAATTGGTATTTGCCTTGACGTTGTCGATCGCATGCGGAAGTATCTTCGCTGCAGAGCACCAGGTAAAGATGCTCAACGCCGGCGCCGACGGTGCGATGGTGTTCGAACCGGGCTTCCTGCGCGTGGCGAAGGGCGACACCGTCAAGTTCATCAAGACCGACGCCTCGCACAACAGCGCGGCGCTGGCCGTGCCGGCCGGCGCGCAGGCATGGAAAGGCAAGATGGACGAGGAAATCGCCGTCACGCTGAACCACGAAGGCGTGTACGTGTATGCCTGCGACCCGCACAAGATCATGGCGATGGCCGGCGTGATTCAGGTCGGCAAGCCGGTCAATCTGGCCGAGGCGCAAAAACAGGCGGACGTCCTGTCGAAGAGCTTTGTCATGAACAAGGACCGCCTGTCGAAATACATGGCGCAGGTCAAATAACTATCGCGCTCATCGGCGGTATCAACTAATTTTTGGAGGAACTATGAATCAGAGTCGGCGCGATGTAATGCGGATTTCGGCGGTATTGGGTGCGGCGTTCGCGGCAGGGGTGCTCAGCCCCAAGGATGTATTTGCCGCGGAGTGGAGCCAGAAGGTGTTTGACGCCAAGAGTTTGGCCGACGCCGTCAAGGCCTTGGGCGGCGACAAGTTCGAACTGAGTTCGGACGTGTCGATCACCGGTCCTGACATTGCCGAAAACGGCGCGGTGGTACCGGTATCGGTCGCCAGCAAGGCGGCCGGCACCGACTTCATGGCGATCCTGGTCGACAAGAATCCGAGTGCGATGTCAGCCAGCTTCAACATCCCGCCCGGTACCGAGGCGGCGGTGACGACGCGCGTGAAAATGGGGGCGACCTCGAACGTGCACGCGCTGGCGCGCGCCAACGGCAAGTGGCTGGTCGCTTCCAAGGAAATCAAAGTGACGCTCGGCGGCTGCGGCGGCTAAGACGTCCGGCAAAGAACTGCGAACCAACATACAAAGGATATAGAAATGGGTAACCCAATGCGTATTCGCGCCAGCATGGCTGGCGACGTTGTCGAAGTAAAGATCCTCATGCGGCACGACATGGAAACCGGCCAGCGCAAAGACGCGACAGGCGCCGTGGTGCCGGCGCACTACATCAAGACGCTGGTGGCAAAGCACAAGGACAAGGTGGTCTTCGACGCCAGCTTCGGGCCTTCCGTATCGAAGGATCCATTCCTGTCGTTCAAGTTCAAGGGCGCCGCCGCCGGCGACAAGGTCAGCGTGACGTGGATCGACACCGCCGGCGACACCCGCACCGACGAAGGCACGGTCAGCTGACCGCCACCGTTCAACCGCAACAACCCAGTGCGGCGCCCGACCGCACGATCAATGAAGGAGACGACATGACCAGCAATCGATTTGGCTTGACCGCCGCCGCGCTGCTATGCGCCGCGGGCGCCGCCTTGGCCCAGAGTTCTGCGACCGACGAGATCGCCAAGTACCGCCAGATGCTGGCCGACGGCAATCCGGCCGAGCTGTGGGAAATGCGCGGCGAGGAACTGTGGAAAACCAGGGCCGGGCCAGCCAAGGCCAGCCTCGAACGCTGCGACCTCGGTAAAGGCGCCGGCGTGGTCAAGGGCGCCTACGTCGAACTGCCGCGCTTTTTCAACGATACCGGCACCGTGATGGACCTGGAGCAGCGGCTGATTCACTGCCGCATGACCTTGCAGGGCATCAGCCGCGAGGAAGCGGTCAGGCAGCCGTTCGGCGCCGCCGGCAAACAGTCGAATATCGAAGCGCTGGTCGCCTACGTCACGTCCGAATCGCGTGGCATGAAAATGGCCGTGTCGACCGCGCATCCGCTGGAAAAACGGGCCTACGAGGCCGGCAAGCAGATGTTTTATTATCGCGGCGGCTCGCACGACTTTGCCTGCGCCACCTGTCACTCGTCCGACGGCCAGCGGATCCGCCTGCAGGAGCTGCCGAATATCCTCAACAAGGCCAACGCGCAGGCTGCCTATACGACCTGGCCGGCCTACCGCGTGTCGCAAGGAGAGGTGCGCACCATGCAGCACCGCTTGAATGACTGCTTCCGCCAGCAGCGCTTCCCCGAGCCGGTGTACGCATCGGAAGTGATCACCGCGATCACGATGTTCCTGGCCAAGAATGCCGACGGCGGCGTGTATGCCGGCCCGGCCCTGAAACGATAAGGAGGCGCACATGACCCCGATGAAGAAAACACTGATTGCCTTGCTCGGCGGCGCCACGCTGGCCGGCTGCGCCACCATTGCCGCTGAGCCAGACTACCGCCGGGTCGCGCTCGACCTGATCAAGCAGGACTTCCGCACCAAGGGCCCGGCGACGCTGGAGCGCGTGACGGTGCGCGACGAAGCGCAGCAACTGTGCAGCGAATTTGCCACCGAGCGCAGCAGCGAAGTCAACAGCCGGATCGAGGCGAGCCAGATGCAGACCATCAAGGCCCCGGCGAATGGCAAGTACCTCGGCAGCTGGCAGGAGGGCGAGAAGATTGCCCAGAGCGGACGCGGCATGCAGTCGTCGGACGCGCTCGGCGCGGCCAACGGCGGCAATTGCTATGCGTGCCACCAGATCACCAAGCAGGAGATTTCGTTTGGAAATATCGGCCCGAGCCTGTACCAGTACGGAAAAATCCGCGGCAACAGCGAAGAGATGCTCAAGTACACCTGGGGCAAGATCTACAACGCCCAGGCATACGCGGCGTGCTCGAACATGCCCCGTTTCGGCCACAACGGCATCTTGACCGAGGCGCAGCTGCAGGACGTCATGGCGCTGTTGCTCGACCCCGCATCGCCGGTCAACAAATAACCGCTCGCACAGCAAAACAAGGAATCACGATGGGAATGAATCGGCGCGAATTTGCGCAACTGATGGGGATCGCCGCCGCCGGCGGCCTGCTGCTCAACGCGAAGTCGGCGCTCGCTGCCGGCACCGCCGCCGGCAACCTGTACGACCTGCCGCGCTTTGGCAATGTCCACTTGCTGCATTTCACCGATTGCCACGCGCAACTGATGCCGGTGCATTTCCGCGAGCCCAGCGTCAACCTTGGCGTCGGCAGCGCGGCCGGGCGCATTCCGCACCTGGTCGGCGAGCAGTTGCTCAAGCAGGTCGGCCTGAAGCCGAACACGCCGCAGGCCCATGCATTTACCTCGCTCAATTTCGAGCAGGCCGCCCGCACTTACGGCAAGGTTGGCGGCTTCGCCCACCTGGCGACCCTGGTCAAGCGCATGCGCGCCGGCCGGCCCGGCGCCCTGCTGCTCGACGGTGGCGACACCTGGCAAGGGTCAGGCACGGCGCTGTGGACCAACGGCCAGGATATGGTCGACGCCTGCCTGGAACTGGGCGTGGACGTCATGACGGCGCATTGGGAAATGACGCTGGGCGACAAGCGGGTGCAGGAAATCGTCAACAAGGACTTCAAGGGCAAGGTCGACTTCGTCGCGCAGAACGTCAAGACCAGCGACTTCGGCGACCAGGTGTTCGCTCCTTACGTCATCAAGGAAATGAACGGCGTGCCGGTGGCGATCATCGGCCAGGCGTTTCCCTACACGCCGATCGCCAATCCGCGCTACCTGGTGCCCGACTGGAGCTTCGGCATCCAGGAAGAGAACATGCAGAAGATGGTCGACGAAGCGCGCGCCAAAGGCGCGAAGGTCGTCGTGGTGCTGTCGCACAACGGCATGGACGTCGACCTCAAGATGGCCTCGCGCGTGCGCGGCATCGACGCCATCATGGGCGGCCATACCCACGATGGCGTGCCGGTGCCGGTGATCGTCGCCAACGGTGGCGGCAAGACGCTGGTGACGAACGCGGGAAGCAACAGCAAGTTCCTCGGCGTGCTCGATTTCGACGTGCGCGGCGGCGCCGTGCAGGGCTTCCAGTACCGCCTGCTGCCGGTGTTTTCGAACATGCTGCCCGCTGACGCGGGCATGAGCACGTTGATCAAGAAGGTGCGCGCGCCGTACGAGGCGAAGCTTGGCGAGAAGCTGGCGATGACCGAGGGTACGCTGTATCGGCGCGGCAACTTCAACGGCACCTTCGACCAGTTGATCATCGATGCGCTGATGGACGTCAAGGGCGCCGACATGGCGTTCTCGCCGGGGTTCCGCTGGGGCACGTCGTTGCTGCCGAACAGCCCGATCCTGATGGAGCACCTGATGGACCAGACCGCGACGACCTATTCGTACAGTACCTTGACGAACATGAGCGGCAGCACGATCAAGACCGTGATGGAGGATGTGGCCGATAACCTGTTCAACAAGGATCCGTATTACCAGCAGGGCGGCGACATGGTGCGCGTCGGCGGCATGACCTACGCCATCGAGCCGGATGCGGCAATGGGCTCGCGCATCAGCGACATGCGTCTCAACGGCAAGCTGATCGAGGCCGGCAAGACGTACAAGGTGGCAGGCTGGGCGCCGGTGGCGGAGGGCGCGCAGGGCGAACCCGTGTGGGACGTCGTGGCGCAGTGGCTCAAGGCGCACAAGACCGTCACGCCGCGCAAGCTCAATACACCGCGCCTGATCGGCATGCAGGGCAATGCCGGGATGCTGGCGTGAACGCCAGGCCTGACCGCCGGGCCAGCCAGCGCATGCGCGTCCGGCGCTGGATAGTTGCCACCTGCGCCACGCTGGCGCTGGCGCACACGCAGGCGCAAGCGGTCGAGGCAACCGTCGTTCCTGTCATCAAGCAGACCACGGCCGGCCGCTATCTCGACGCGCGCGAAGCGTATGCCCTCAAGCAGAAGATGGGAACGAAGGCATTCTTCGTCGACGTGCGCACGCGCTACGAGGTCGCGTACCTCGGCATGCCGACCGTCGCCGATGCCAACATCGCCTACGTCGAGCATCCGGACGATGCGCCGTGGGACGACAAGGCGGGCCGCTTCAAGCTCGAGGTCAACAGCGACTTCGGGCCGGAACTGGCGCGGCGGATGGCGGCCAAAGGACTCGGCAAGGGCGATGTCGTCATCGTCATGTGCCGTTCGGGAGACCGCAGCGCGCGCGCCGCCAACCTGCTGTCCCAGCTCGGGTATGCGAGCGTATTTAGCGTCGTCGACGGCTTCGAAGGCGATGTCGCCACCAGCGGGCCAAGGCAGGGCCAGCGGGTGGTGAACGGCTGGAAGAACGCCGACCTGCCATGGAGCTACAAGCTCGATAAGGAACGCATGACGATGACAAGGCTGTCGAGTGAATAGCGCGCCCGGATCCTGCCCGTCATCGAAGCGGCCGCGTTCTGGCAGGCGTGCAGTGCGCTTGCTGGCCGGTTGGGCGATGTACGCCGCCTTCGCCGGCAGCGCCGAAGCGGCCGCCAAGCCGGCGCTGGCAGCGCCGGTGGACCTGCGCGCCGACGGCGCGCTCGCTGCAAAGAGCGGCAACCCGCTGGTCGTGTTGTTCTCGCTGCCAGCGTGCCAGTATTGCGACGTCGTACGGCGCAATTACCTGGCGCCGCTGACGCGCTTGCCGCGGGCGGCGGACCGCCTCGTCGTGCGCGAACTGGAGTTGACCGCGACGACGCCGTTGGCCGGGTTCAACGGCGAGCAATCCAGCGGCAGCGTGCTGGCGGCGCGCTATGGCTTGCAGGTGGCGCCGGCCGTCGTCATGCTCGACCGCGAGGGCAAGTTGCTGGCGCCGCCACTGCTCGGCGGCGACGTCTCCGGCATGTACGGTGCCTACCTCGACCGGGCGGTCGGCGAAGCGCGCGCCAAGCTGGCGGGCGCCGCTTCGGCACGCCCCGGCGATCCCCCACACTAACCATCGGAAAAGAGCCTGCATGAACAACGAAAACGTCGCACTGTCAGGGGGCGCCATGCGCATGAGCCGTCGTTGGTTTGCCAGCCTGGCAGCGGCGCTGCTGGCTTGTGCCGCCGGCACCGCGTCGGCGCAGCCGCGCACGCTCGCGCCAGTGAAGGTCTCGCCCCACGTGTACTACTTCCATGGCCATACCGGCATGGCCGATCCCGCCAACCAGGGTTTCATGTCGAATGCGGGCTTCGTCGTCACGCCGGACGGCGTGGTGGTATTCGATGCGCTCGGCACGCCGGCGCTGGGCGAGGCGATGGTGAGCGCGATTCGCAGAATCACCGCGCAGCCGATCCGGCGCGTCATCGTCAGCCATTACCATGCCGATCATTTTTACGGGCTGCAAGCGTTCAAGGCGGTTGGGGCGGAAGTATGGGCGCACGAAAACGGCCGCCAATATCTGTCGTCCGATATCGCGCCATCGCGCCTGGCGCAGCGCAAGGCCGACCTGAAGCCGTGGGTCGACGAGAAAACGCGGCTGGTGCCGGCCGACCGCTGGCTGCATTTCGACGCCGGCAAGACGATTGCGTTCACGCTCGGCGGCGTGCGTTTCCGCGTGCTCGACATGTCCGCCGCCCATTCGCCCGATGACATCATGCTCGCCGTCGATGACGACAAGATGCTGTTCGCCGGCGACCTGTTCTTCACCGGAAGGATTCCATTCGTGGGCGAAGCAGACAGCAAGGTCTGGCTCGGCGCGCTCGACGACATGCTGAAGATTGCGCCGCAAGTGGTGGTGCCCGGTCACGGCGAGGCGTCGCGCGCGCCGCTGAAGGACCTTGAACTGACCCGATCGTACCTGCTGTTCCTGCGCCGGGCGATGGGAGAGGCGGTAGCCGACATGGTACCGTTCGAGGAAGCCTACCAGAAAGCCGACTGGAAACCATTTGCTTCCTATCCGGCATTCGTCCAGGCCAACCGGATCAATGCGTATCAGACCTACCTGCTGATGGAGCGCGAAAGCCTTCTGGCAAAGTAGTACCCCACCACCCAAACACACGGAGTTCCCATGAAAATCGCTCGTACTCTCTTTGCCGTACTGGTCCTCGCATTCGCTGCGTGCTCTGTCGCCGGCGCGGCGGCCAGGGAAGAGAAAGTCGTCTATCACATGAATGACGGCAGCAACCCGATGGCCGCGTTGAACAATATCCGCAATCACCTCAACGCCAGTCCCAAGGCGAAGATCGTGGTGGTCACGCACGGTCCCGGCATCGACTTCCTGCTCGACGGCGCACAGGACAAGAACGGCAATCCGTATGACGCGGTGGTGCAGGAGTTGGCCAACCGCAGCGTGCAGTTCCGTGTCTGCAATAACACGCTGGAGACGCGCAAGATCGACCGCAAGCGCGTGATACCCGAGGCGACGATCGTGCCCTCCGGCGTTGCCGAAGTGAGCCGGTTGCAGGCGCAAGAAGGCTACGCCTACATCAAGCCATAGCTGTTTGTCACGCGCTGCGCTTGCGCGCCACCATGCCCAGCAAGGCGGACGGGCCGACATGCCCGCTGCCTTCGTCGAGCACGGCGTCGTACTCACGCAGTTCGACGATCTCGAGCGCGGCAAACGCTTGCCGCATCATGTCGCCGGTGTACAGGTGGTCCAGCAAGCCTGGGCCGCCGGTCTTGTAGTCGAGCTGCCTGGGTGTGTAACCCTGCACGATCAACCGGCCGCCCGGCTTGAGCGTGGCGACCATGCCGGCAAACAGGCGCCGCCGCATCTCCGGTCCGGCGAACTGGACAAATATTGCGGCGACGACATCGTAGGCCTCCGGTTGCCACGCCCAGGAATCGCAATCACTGACGTGCAGGTTCACCTTGACGCCAGCGCGGCGGGATAGTTCGTCCGCCTTCGCGACGCCGACCGGGGAAATGTCGAAAGCGTCGACCAGCAGCCCTCGCTGCGCCAGCCAGACGCTGTTCCTGCCTTCGCCATCTGCGACGGCCAATGCCGATTGGCCCGCCGCCAGCAGCGCGCGCTGGCGTGCAAGGTATGCATTCGGCGCGCTGCCGAACAAGAAATCGGGGCTGCCAAAGCGCGCATCCCAGGTTCGCGCCGGATCGCTGAAGTCATTCTCATGCGCCATGCGGCAGCCCGAGATTCTGGTTCGCCGGCACCG
Source organism: Massilia sp. TWR1-2-2 (assembly GCF_049897565.1). NCBI lineage: Bacteria > Pseudomonadati > Pseudomonadota > Betaproteobacteria > Burkholderiales > Oxalobacteraceae > Massilia > Massilia sp. TWR1-2-2. Next base: position 85,316 of record NZ_JAFCWM010000004.1, read on the forward strand.
CGATGTCGATCAGCTTCGGCTTGGGCAGGTCCAGCGCCGCCATCAGCGCGCCAAAATCTTCCTTGCTGCGGTTGGCCAGACGGGCGTTGTGCCGTTTCTCCCAGCCGATCGTCGACACCGACTGGCCCTTGTAGTCGTGACCGGGCCACATGCGCGTGGCATCGGGCAGTGCGAACAGCTTGCCGACGACGCTGTCGAACAGCGCCGCCGAGCTGCCGCTCTGGAAGTCGGTGCGCCCGCAGCCGTCGATCAACAAGGTGTCGCCGGTGAACACATTGCCGCGCCAGACGTAGCTCACGCTGCCCGCGGTGTGGCCAGGCGTATGCAGTACCTCGATCTGCTCATCGGGGCCGAAGCAGATGATGTCGCCATCGTCGAGCTGCACCTCGGCCGGCGTGATGCCGCAGCCCGACGGCACCGCGGCCTGGGCGCCGGTGACCTCGCGCAGCTTGCCCGCCGATGTGACATGGTCGGCGTGCGCGTGGGTTTCGAGCACGAAGGCCAGCGTCAGGCCGAGCCGGTGCAGGTGCGCCAGGTCGCGCTCCCAATGGCGCTCGACCGGGTCGATGATGACGGCCGACTTGTCATCGTCGGCGACCAGGATATAGGTAAAAGTCGATGATTCGGCATCGAACAGCTGGAGAGGATTGACGTTCATCGCGGGTCTCCAAAGAGGCGAGGTTAAGGGCAAGTTCACAAGGCCGACTTGACCAGCATGCCGACGGCAACCGCAGCCGACACGACAGCGAAACCGATCTGCAGCTGGGGGCCGGCCAGGCGCGCCGATACCAGTCGGCCGCCCAGCATGCCGGCGAGGGCGCCGGCCGAAAACGGCAGCGCTACGCTCCATACCATGCCGCCAGTGGCGGCGCTGGCGACGACACCGGTCACCGAGACGAGGGCGATTACCGCCAGCGAGGTCGCCACCACCGATTGCATCGCCAGGTCCGTGTAGCGCTGCAACGCCGGCACCATGACGAAGCCGCCGCCGACACCCAGCAGGCCTGACAGCAGGCCGGCGACGGTGCCCGACAGCGCCAGCGCGCGCGCGCAGCTGCTGGTCCAGATGAAGCGGCCGGTTGCGCCGTCGCGCTGGCAAGGATGCGCGGAGTGCACGTTCGCCGGGACGGCCGCCGGCGGGTGCGTCGCCTGGCGGAATGTGCGAAAGGCCACCAGCAGCAGGATCAGGGCGAACAGGACACTGAGCCAGCGGTTGTCGAGCCGGTGCGCCAGCCACAAGCCGAGCGGCGACAGCAGCATGCCGGACGCGGCGATCAGCATGGCCGCGCGATAGCGCACGATGCCCTCGCGCAGGCCAAGCACAGCGCCCAGCGCTGCCGCCATGCCGACTGCCAGCAGGCCGATCGGGCCAGCCTGGGCGACGCCCATCTGGATGCCGAACACCAGCAGTGGCACCGCCAGGATGCCACCGCCGGCGCCGGTGAGCGCGAGGATGATGCCAACGACGAATCCCAGTCCGAGCACGATCAGCATGGCGTCGTTCCTCAGGCGGCGTGCTTGTGGCGCGACGGCAGGTGTTCCAGCAGTTCGAAGATCACCATGCCGACGATCATTGCCGCGGCAAACATGAGCGGCTCGCTGCCACCGCCGGCGAGCGACGCCAGCGCCGGGCCGGGGCAGTAGCCGGCCAGTCCCCAGCCGGAACCGAAGGCCAGGCTGCCGAGTACCAGGCGGCGGTCGATACGGGTGGCGGTGGGCAATCGCATGACGTCGCCGAGCAGCGACTTGTCGCGCCCGGCGGCGAAGCGGAACGCGACCAGGCCGACCAGGATCGCGCCGCCCATGACGAAACCGAGCGAGGGATCCCAGCGGCCGGCCAGGTCGAGGAAACCGATGACCTTGGACGGATCGGTCATGCCGGAGATGATCAGGCCGATGCCGAAGACCAGGCCCACAGCCAGTGCCATGATGATGTGCATGAGGCGCTCCTTATCCGATGAGGTGGCGAACGATGAAAACGGTCACGAAGCCTGCCGCCATGAAGGCCGCTGTCGCCACCAGCGAGCGTGGCGAGCGTCGCGACAGGCCGCACACGCCGTGGCCGCTGGTGCAGCCGGCGCCATAGCGCGTGCCGATGCCGACCAGCAGCCCGGCGACCACCAGCGTGGCGGTGCTGGCGTCGACCTGCACCGCTGGCAGCGGGGCGAACACGCCATATGCGACAGGGGCGGCGACCAGGCCGAACAGGAATGCGACGCGCCAGGCGATGTCGCCCGCGGGCCATTGCAGCAAACCGCCGAGGATGCCGCTGATGCCGGCGATGCGGCCATTGAACAGCACGAACAGCGTCGCGGCCAGTCCGATTAAGACGCCGCCGGCCAGCGAGGCCCACGGCGTGAAATGTGCCGAATCGATCATCATGATGTTGCTCCGTTCGGATTTTTACAAAACAGTTGGTACAGCACCTCCATCACCGCCATCGCCTCGTCGCTGGCGATGCTGTAGAAGATCTGCTTGCCCTCGCGCCGCGTCGTCACCAGCGCTTCGTCGCGCAGCACGCCGAGTTGCTGAGACAGCGTTGGTTGTTGAATTCCCAGCACGCTTTCAAGGTCGCTGACGCAGAGCGGGCCTTGCGTTAGCTGGCACAGCAGCAGCAGCCGGTCCGGGTTGGCGAGCACTTTCAGCAGGCCGCATGCCTGGGATGCCGCCGCGCGCATTGCGGCGGGGGCGAGCTGGACTGGTTGGTTCATGAGGGATTGCTCCTTGCAGGTTGCCTTGTACGTAGATATTATATTTCATCACAAACTATTATTCAATATAATATAGCGTCAGCGCTGCGGTGACGAACGCAACGACCTTGTCGGCAATCTTGAATGCCGGAAAACCAACATCAACGGAGGAAGAAATGGCAAGCAAATATGGATTCGGCAAGACTGTGGCCTGCGCGTTCGAGCAGGCGATCGAACGTGTCACGGCCGCCTTGCAGGCAGAAGGATTCGGCATCCTGAGCGACATCGACGTCGCCGCCACATTGAAGAAGAAGCTCAACGCGGATATGCCGGCATACCGGATTCTCGGCGCCTGCAATCCGGCGCTGGCGCAGCGCGCGATCCAGGCTGAGCCATCGATCGGGCTGCTGTTGCCATGCAATGTGCTGGTGCGGCAGATCGCCGAGGGGCAGGTGAGTGTCGAATTCATGGATACTGAATCGGTGTTGCAGCTGGTGGACGCAGCGGGCATCGCGGCGCTGGCAAGCGAGGTGCGCCAAAAACTGGAGCGCGTCATGCAAGCGCTCTAGCGCAGGGCCGCGATCGGGCGGGCGCCGCCGGCAGGCGCAGGTGCACGCTCAGGCCGCCACCGTTGCGGTTGACCAATGTCAGTTTCCCACCGTAGCGCTGGACGATCGTATCGACGATCGACAGGTGGCTTGCCCTGCAGCCTTACGAGAAGGTGGGCCTGCAGGTGCGCTGGATCCCTGTCGCCACGCTCGGTCCGACCAGCATGCCGAAGGCGATCGAAGTGCTGGCGGCCGTCGACAAAGTGGCGGCGTTCCGCACAAATGGAAGAAAACCACGGCAAACCGTGGACAGCTTCGGCGCAGGCCGGCGAGGCTGCGCAGCCGGCCGTTGCGGCGGCGATTCGACAGAACGGCGAACTGATGCAGCGGTTCGGCATTGCCGGCACGCCCGGCGTCATCTGGAAGGACAATCAGGGCAAAGTCCAGGTCAAAGGGGGGATGCCGCGCTTGGCTGTATTGCCGGCAATAACCGGGCTGCCTGAACAAAAGAACGACGACAAGGCGCTTGACAAGTTTCGCTGGCGGCGAGGGTAGTTCGGTCAAACAACGGACGAAGCGTACAACTCGCTCAGCCTGCCGACAAGGCCGAAGCACGCGTAGCTGACGTGGAAGCGGTGGGCTGCATGCCCGACTTTGTTGCACGCTAGCATCACCTGCCCACTATTGCTGCGATGGAAAAAAGTTACTTAGGGGATTTTTTGGTTTCCGACGATAATGGCCGTTGTTTATTGATCAGCGGCACTTTTAGCGGGCGGAACAACAGTATGAAATTACGTAACAAAATGGCGACGTGCATGGCCGTCGTCTTTGCTTTTTTTGCGATCGCGCTTGGCGTTGCAATTTCCGGAATGCAAAACGCGGCTACCCAGTTCGACAAGTTTATCGAACAGGACCAGGCATTCCTGACAGCCAGCACCAACTTGTACGCCCAAGGTCTGCAAATGGGCCAGGCACTGCGCAACGTCATCCTGTCGCCTTCCAACCTGCAAGGTTACAAGAACCTCGATAACGCACGCGAGTCGTTTGCCAAGGAACTGGCGATCGCGCAGGCTCTGGCAAAAGGTGATCCGGCGGTTTCCCAAACGCTCGACAAGATCAAGGCATTGCAAGAACGCCAGGCCGAGATGCACAAGAAAATTCTTGGCTTGATCAAAGTCGATCAGGCGGCGGCGATCGAGCTGCTCAACAAGGACGAGACGCCGTTGTGGCGTCAGATCCGCATCGATCTGCTCGATCTGATCAAAGCCAAGAATGCAGGGGTTGCACTCGCGAAAACTGATCTTGAAAAACGGACTGCCACATCGTTGACGTACAGCCTGCTTCTCGCCGCCGGCGCGATCGTCGCCGGTGCGGGCGTCGCATTCTGGCTCACCCGCAACGTCATGCGACAGTTGGGTGGCGAGCCCGATTACGCAGCCTCGATCGCCGCATCGATTGCCGCGGGCGACCTGACTCGTCGAATCGACGTCGACAACGACCAGAACTCCGCCAGTCTCCTCTTTGCGATGCGCACAATGCAGAACAGCCTGGCTGCGCTGGTGCGCAAGGTGCGCTCGGGCACCGATACGATTACAACAGCATCGAGCGAAATCGCGGCGGGAAACCTCGACCTGTCCTCGCGCACGGAAGAACAGGCCAGCTCCTTGGAAGAAACGGCGGCGTCGATGGAGGAATTGACGTCGACGGTGCAGCAGAACGGCGACAGCGTGCGCCAGGCCAACGAGTTGGCCAATGTGGCGTCGGAAGTGGCGATCAAAGGTGGCGCTGCCGTCGCAGACGTGGTCGGTACGATGGAGTCGATCAATGCCTCAGCCAAGCGGATCGTCGACATCATCAGCGTGATCGACGGGATCGCGTTCCAGACCAACATTCTGGCGTTGAACGCGGCGGTCGAAGCGGCGCGCGCAGGAGAGCAGGGGCGCGGTTTTGCCGTCGTCGCTTCCGAAGTGGGCAACCTCGCTCAGCGCAGCGCTGCAGCAGCCAAGGAAATCAAGGAACTGATCGGCGATTCGGTGGACAAGGTCGAAGCGGGAAGCCGCATGGTCAATTCCGCCGGCGCGACGATGAACGAAGTAGTTGCCAGCGTCAAGCGGGTGACCGCTATCATGGGCGAAATCGCCCTCGCCGGGCAGGAGCAAAGCGCCGGAATTGCGCAAGTGAACCAGGCCATTGCACAGATGGACCAGGTCACTCAACAAAATGCAGCGCTGGTGGAACAGGCGGCGGCTGCTGCCGACTCGATGCAGGATCAGGCAAGACAATTGTCTTCGGTCGTCGGCACCTTCAAACTCGCCGCTGCTGCGGCGCCGTCGCGCGCTCAGAGCGCTGGGCAGTCGGTCCCTGCAGCGGCCTCTCCCGCACGAGCTCTGCTGCGATGACCATCTGCGGCGATGGCCGTGCTCGGCATCGCAATTCGCCGACGTCCTCTCCGCTTTTTTCTCGATCGGAAGAGCTAGATTTTACCGCGCCGTCATTCCGCCTAACACATTGAAAACATTGCCGAAGCCATGCCGCTTGAGAATGCTTGCTGCGATTCCTGGTGTGGGGCGCGGTGGCCATTTTCCTGTACGTCGGCGGCGCCGACGTGTGCATCGATGCGGTCGGCTGCGAGGCGTCAGGAAGCGCCGCTCAGACCTTGACCGGGCGCTACATGAAACTGCAGGCCGGCAGCGCCACCGCGCTGCACTGGGCCATCAATTCGGTCCGCAACGGCGGCAATGTGTCGATTGTCGGCGTCTACGGGCCAACCTTCAACGCCGTGCCGATCGGTAACGCACTCGATAAGGGTGTCAACACGACGACCATTTTTTTGCGCCACAGCCTTGCGCCGCCCGCGACATGACGCACATACAAGGGTGGGGCGCGGACCTGGACCGCAAGAATCGTCCAGGCGTGCCGATGGAGCGTACGCCGCCGCGCCTGGAGGGCGCGCCGATTGCCGCGCCGTCGCAGCAACCGGAGCGCATGGGATATTTCGTCTCGCCCGAGCGGCCGCCCATCACGCCGCTGTTTGGCACCCAGCGTGCGGCCAAAAGGCATCTCCGGCATGCTGCGTCGCCTGGCCTACAAAATGACCGAAAACGATATCCGGCACTTCATGCTGTTGTTGTTGGCCGACCGGATCAACGTCGTTGAAGGCGTCGCCGATGACCTGATGGAGGGGCGCGTGCCAAATGTGTTCGGAGAGATGGGCATCAAGGCCGAGTGGCAGCACAACCGGGCCGGCCTGGCCAAGCAGGCTGAGGTAGCCACCGCCATCGTCGGCATCGGCTACTACATGCTCAAGCGGCGCGACGCGGATCGCTGATGTGAGCGCGGCATTGTCGTGCTGAAACGTTAACGTTTCAAGCCGTCGATCAGGATTTTAATTTCGGCCAGCACGGCCTGCGAGCAATGCGAAGTCGTGTCGAAATCGCGCGCCACTATCATCACCGTCTGCGGCCGCGGATCGATCCACTCGCTGTGGTTGCCCGACTCGTCCAGCGACGCCCGCGCGGTTGCCGCGTGGGTTCCTGCGCCTGCCTGCCTGGCAGCTGGGGCGCCTTTGCTGAGGCAGCGAACTGCAATGTTCCAACCTCGATAGCACGTTCGTAGTGTTCCGCTCACGGCTATCTCCTGAATCCAAAAATTCAAGTTAGCATTCGATCGAGTGGCGGTATGTTCGGTAGCCGACCCAACCAGAACACGGTCAATTTTTGGCAACTACCAAGACTTAAGTTTCAGGCGCGGCGCCGTCGCGTGGATTCCAGCGCCGCACGGTGCCGGTGTCGAAGCCGAACAGGTCGAGCACCCGTCCCAGCGAATGGTCGACCATTTCTTCCAGGCTGGCCGGCCGCGCGTAAAACGCCGGCACCGGCGGATAGACGATCGCACCGGCTTCGGTCACCGCCGCCATGCTGCGGATGTGCCCGAGGTGCAGCGGCGTCTCGCGCACCATCAGCACCAGGCGCCGCCGCTCCTTCAGGTTGACGTCGGCCGCGCGCGACAGCAGCGAACCGGTGACGCCGGTGGCGATCTCCGACATCGTCTTGATCGAGCAGGGCGCCACCACCATGCCGGCCACCTTGAACGATCCGCTCGAAATGGCCGCGCCGATGTCGGTGTTCGAATACGCCACGTCGGCCATCGCCTTCACTTCCGCCATGCTCAGGTCCGACTCGTACTGCAGCGTGACCTGCGCCGATTTGCTCATCACCAGGTGCGACTCCACGTCGAGCTCGCGCAGCAGTTGCAGCATCCGGATGCCGTAGATGACGCCGGAGGCGCCGCTGATGCCGACGACAATGCGGGGCCGCGCTGCGCTGCTCGTATTCATTCGATGTCTCCATGTGGTCGCCGCCGGAATCTGCTTTCCGGCCTTACGGCTGGGGATATTAACAGAGCAATCCGGCCAGAAGTACAGCGTGCACCGCATTTCTTTCGGCAGCGTGCCTGGCCCCGCCATTGTTCGCATTTTTTGATTATTCGATCAAATAATTGCGCTTCTTTTCCCGTTCCCGTTGCGTTGAATTGGTGTGTTCCATGCAAGAAAATACAACAAGCGCGGCGCCGCCAGCGTGGCAACACCCTGGCAAGACCGGCTTCGGGCCGAACTGTTCGACGCCTGGCGCTACCTCGATGCGGGCAAACCGGGTGCCGACAATGCGCGCCGGCCGCTGAACACGCAGTTCGTGCTGAACCAGGCGCGCTACCAGGGCGCGGCGTTGCTGCTGGCGCGCCGCAATTTCGGCTACGGCAGCTCGCGCGAACACGCGCCGTGGGCGCTGCTGCAGTATGGCGTTCGGGTGATTGTCGCGAGCAGTTTCGCTGACATCTTCCGGCAGCAGTGCTACAAGAACGGCATTTTCGCCGTCAGCCGGGACGAAGCGGTGATCGACCATGGTCACGCGCATCGATCGCGGCCGCGACCTGTTCAGGGGTGGCGTCGTGGTTCGATCCAGCCGTGACGCTGCGAATGGTGGCGCCGGCTTCCTTTGATGTCGGTCATTTCAGGCTTTTGGAATACATACGATGTGGAGCGTGCGCTTCATGCCGCCGGCACGACGCAGGACGACGTCGCGAGCGAAAACGCACGCCTTTTCGTCGCTGAACTCCTGCATGGTTACGACCGGCGAGTCAATCTAGTACGAGCCGCTGCCCCGGTTGTTGTAGGTCGTGTTGAGGATCACGAGGACCAGAATGAATCCGTTCATGCTACCTTGCCTCCCGCGGCTTTTTCGCCGCTTTCACCGCCTCCGGAGGCGGAAGATCAACCCGCCGAACTGTACGGTACGTTGCGCAATTATCGACGCCGTCGGCAGCACCGAACCGGTCATCCGACTCGGCAATGCGCCAGTTCGTCAAGAACATGGCGGAGCGCTATCCCCACTTCATGGGCGGCGCGGACGAATCGTTCATAAACGGTGACCCGTCAATCTCGGGCGCCGCCTTCCTGTCCCGTGTCATCAGCTCGCTCAACTACACCCCAAGCTCGATCGACTTGCTGCCCGACCACAAGGGGCTCGCCAAGCACGGTGTCTTGACCGATGCTGTTCCTCGGTCGTATGTGAACGGAAGATCCTGAACTTGTGGTGCGAAGCGGATTTAAGGATCACACTTCGCCGATAATGTCATGGACAACATTGACAGCCCAATATATCTGTGTGAACATAATGCCCTCAGACAACTAGTAGTTCGGCGATGTTGAATCCGTTTTCCAGGAGTACCTTCAATGAGTGACGCACCCCGCACTCTGTTCGAACAGGCCGATATCGTAGCCGCTCTGGCAACGCTCGACAGCGACCAGCTCGACGCGCTCGATTTCGGCGTGATCGGGTTCGACAACGACACCGTCGTGCGGCGTTACAACGCGTTCGAATCGAAAGCGGCCGGCCTGGCGCCGCCACGCGTGCTCGGCCAGCCGTTGTTTACCGTGGTGGCGCCGTGCATGAACAACTTCATGGTCGCCCAGCGCTTCGACGACGCGCTCGATGCCGGCGAGGCGCTCGACGTCACCATCGATTACGTGCTGACGTTTCGCATGCGCCCGGTCAAGGTGGCGCTGCGGCTGATCGCCTCGCCGGGATCGGCCACCCGCTACGTCCTGGTCAACCGGCTATCGTGAGCGACAGTACCGCCGCCGACATCAACGCCAAACATGAAGCGCTGATTCAGTTCCTGTACCTGGCGCCGGTCGGCCTGGTGCAGGCAACGGTGGACGGCACCATCGGCATGATCAATCCGGTCTCGGTCCAGCTGCTGATGCCGCTGTCGCGCGACGGCGGCCTCAGCAACCTGTTCACCGCCCTCGACAGCGTGGCGCCCGAGCTACGCCGGCTGTGCGCGGACTTTTCGCCCACGCAAGGCGTCATTTGCGACGGTATGCACATCCACCTGATCGCCGTCAGCAAGCGCGCGACGGCGATCAAGGTCGTCTCGCTCAGCGTCGTCAAGCTCGACGAGAACCGCCTGATGGTCGTGCTGGCCGACGTCACGGCGCAAGTGCGGCGCGACCGCGAGCTGAAGCAGACCGACGCCTGGCTCACCGCGATCCTCACCAACATCAGCGACTACGCAATGGTCAGGCTCGACCAGCTCGGCCGCATCGACGCGTGGAACGACAGCATCGGGCGCATGCTCGGCTACGCGCCGGAGGCGCTGGTCGGCCAGCCGTACGGAATTTTCCATCCGGCCGGCGCCAGCACGCCGGCCCACCTGGCAGAGCGCCTGCGCGACGCCGACAAGAACGGCTGGAGCCTCGACGAAGGTGCGCGCCTGCGCGCCGACGGCAGCCACTTCTGGGCCAGCGCGATGATCTCGCCGCTGCCCGATCGGGACGCGGCGCCGGACGCGCCAGCCTACAGCCTGATCATCCGCGACATCAGCGACAAGCGCGCCGCGGGCGAGCCGCATCGGCCGGGGCCGTCGCCGGCAACGGGCGCACCTGCAGATCAAGTGACTGCGGCAGCATCGGCTCAGCCTGACAGCGCCGACGCCTACGAGGCGTTGATCCAGTTTCTCTACCGCACGCCGATCGGCCTGATGCAGATCAGTGCCGACGGCACCATCGAGATGCTCAATCCGAAATCGTCGAGCCTGTTGATGCCGTTGACGAGCGACGGCAACCTGGACAACCTGTTCGCCGTGCTGGCCGGCATCGCGCCGGAACTGTCGGCGATGGCGTCGACGTTTGCCGCGCCGACCGGCGTCGTCTGCGAGACCTTGCGCGTGAGCCTGCCGTCGCACGCCGGCGCCGCGACCGGGCCGCAGGTGCTGTCGATCAGCCTGTTGAAACTCGATGCGCAGCGTTTCATGGCGGTGCTGGAAGACGCCACCGCGGAGGTGCAGCGCGAGCAGGCCACGCTGACGCGCCGCCTCGACAACGCCGCCCGTATCGACGGCCTGACCAAGATGCCGAACCGGCGCGCGGTGCAGGAGCAGATCCGCCTGATCATGACGCGCCCGGCGGCGGCCGCGCAAGGCGAGTCGGCCTTCATGTTTATCAATTTCGACCGCTTCAAGCAGATCAACGACACGCTCGGCAACGCCGCCGGCGACAAGGTGCTCACGACGATGGCGGAGCGCATGCGCGCCGCCTTGCGCCCACCCACCGACCGCATCGGGCTGGCCGCCGGCCCGAGCCAGATGGCCGCGCGCATCGGCGGCGACGAGTTCGTCGTCGTGCTCGACGGCATGCGCTGCACCGCCGACATCGAAAGCGTCGCGCAGCGCCTGCTCGAGACGATCAGCAAGCCGTACCGGATTGCGGCCCAGGAGATCATCTGCAACGTCAGCCTGGGCATCGTGCTCGGCGCCCAGGCCAGCGGCGAGGCCGACGCGGTGCTGCGCGACGCCAGCATCGCCATGGCCGAAGCGAAGCGCGCCGGCGGCGGGCGCTACGTGCTGTTCGACACGGCGATGCGCGAGCGCGTGGTGCGCCGCGGCGACATCGAAGGCGACCTGCGCCGCGCCCTGCTGGAGCAACAGTTGTTCGTGCTGTACCAGCCGGTGGTCGGCCTGCTCGATGGCGGCGGCACCGACTACGCCACCGGCGTCGAGGCGCTGGTGCGCTGGCAGCACCCGACCCGCGGCATCGTCTCGCCGGTCGAATTCATCGAGGTCGCCGAAGAGTGCGGCCTGATCGGCGCGGTGGGCGACTTCGTGCTGCGCCAGGCCTGCGACGATTTCGTCCGCTGGCAAGCCGAACTGGGCGAGCGCGCGCCGCGCCTGTTGGCGGTGAACCTGTCGCGCGCCCAGCTGGCGCAGCCCGGCTGGACCGAGGTGGTGACCGGCATCCTGGCCGCGAGCGGCATGCAGGCGCCGCGGCTGCAACTGGAAGTGACCGAGAGCCTGGCCGCGCAAGACCAGCAGGTGCAGGAGCGGCTGCATGAACTCAAGGCGCTCGGCATCAAGCTCGCGTTAGATGATTTCGGCACCGGATACTCGTCGCTGGCAAGCCTGCACCTGCTGCCGGTCGACACCGTCAAGATCGACCGCTCGTTCGTCAACCTGGGCGATACCAGCGATCACCACCGCGTGCTGATCGAGGCGACGGTGATGGTGGCGCGCAGCCTGGGCATGGACACGGTGGCCGAAGGCATCGAAACGCCCAAGCAGGCGGCGTTGGTGCGCGAACTGAAGTGCGACAAGGGGCAGGGCTACCTGTTCAGCCGGCCGCTGACCTCTAGCGCGCTGGTCGACTGGCTGGGCGCGCGCGCCATGCAGCAGGCCGGGTAGCGCAGGGGACGGCGTCGGGCGCGCACAACAGTGTATTTGTCGTGCGTCGCGTCGATAAATTTCCCTCTAAAATGCCGTTCCCGCAACTTCAGTGTTGGCGCACTGACCGATCCGATGAATCAGGCCACCCGTGAAGTTTCCCCGCTCGACTTGTCCAGCTGCGACAAGGAACCCATCCGCTGTCCTGGCAGCATACAACCGCATGGTTTCCTGCTCTGCCTGTCGGACCAGCTGTCGCTATTGCAGGCAAGCGACAACCTCGCCACCCACACCGGCGTGGCCGCCGAGCTCGCCGTCGGCCAGCCGCTCGCCGCCGTCATCGGCAATGAAGCGGCGCGCGTGCTGGCGAGCGAACTGCACTCGGGCAAGATCGGCACGCGCCCCAGCTACCTCGGCACCATCAACCTGGCCAACGGCGCCGGCTTCGACGTCCTCGGCCACGGCTACGACAGCCTGCTGCTGCTCGAATTCGAAGCGAGCGAGCGCGGCGCGCAGGCCGACTTTCGCCACCTGTTCCCCCTGGTCAGCGAATTTCTGCTCGCGCTGCCGTCGGCCGTCAGCGTCGAAGCGATGAGCGACCTGGCGGCGCGCCAGATCCGCAGCCTGACCGGCTTCGGCCGCGTGATGGTGTACCAGTTCGACCAGGACGGCAACGGCCACGTGATGGCCGAGTGCCGCGCCGACGGCTACCCGTCCTATCTCGGCCAGCGCTTCCCGGCGTCGGACATTCCGCGCCAGGCGCGCGAGCTGTATGTGGTCAACCGGATCCGCCTGATCCAGGACGCCGACTACACGCCGGCGCGGCTGGTGCCGGAAACTAATCCGCTCAGCGGCCGGCCGAACGACCTGTCGTTCGCCGCGCTGCGCAGCGTCTCGCCGGTGCATCTGCAGTACATGCGCAACATGAACACGCTGGCGTCGATGTCGATCTCGCTGATGCTCAAGGGCCAGCTGTGGGGACTGGTATCGTGCCACAACGCCGCACCGTGCCCACTGGCGTTCGACAAGCGCAGCGCCTGCGAGCAGCTCGGCCAGATACTGTCGCTGTCGATCGAGTCGCGCGAGAATGCCGCCCAGCTGCAGTTTCGCCTCGACGTGCGGCGCGTGATGGTGTCGATGCTGGCAGGTTTGACCAACGGCGCCGACTTCATCGACAACATGAGCAGCGTGTTCCCCGGCCTGCTCAAGTTCGCCCGCGCCGGCGGCGTGGCGATCGTCGTCGACGAGCGCGTCATCAGCTATGGCGAGGCGCCGTCGCACGAGCAGATCGGCGACCTGGTGGCCTGGCTGAACGTGCACAACCACGACGACCTGTTCCATACCGACAAGCTGTCGGCGCAGTACGCGCCGGCCGCCGACTTTACCCACAACGCCAGCGGCCTGCTGGCGATGCGGATTTCGCGCATCCACCGCCACTACCTGCTGTGGTTCCGTGCGGAAGTGGTGCATACCGTCGACTGGGCCGGCAATCCGCACGCCAAGGACGCCGGCCGGAGCGCGCAATTGACGCCGCGCACCAGCTTCGCCACCTGGCGCGAGACGATCCACGGCACCAGCGCGCCGTGGCACAACGGCGAGATCGAGCTGGCGCTGGAATTTCGCACCGCCTTGCTCGGCATCGCGCTCGAGCGGGCCGAGCAGATGGCCGAGCTGGCCGCCGAACTGGGCCGCTCGAACAAGGAACTCGAGGCGTTCTCGTATTCGGTATCGCACGACGTGGGCGCGCGGCTGCGCCACATCGTATGCTCTTCCGACCTGTTGATGACGTCGGCGGCCGACAGCGACGGCGCCACGCGCCAGCGCTTCCTGGCCAACATCAAGGATTCCGCGCGGCTGGCCGGCAAGCTGGTCGACGACCTGCTGAGCTTTTCGCAGATGGGCCGCGCCGCGCTGCGCCCGGTCGCCGTCAACATCGCTGACCTGGTCAAGGGCTGCATCGACAAGCTGTCGGCCGACGTCGGCGAGCGCAACCTCGAGTGGCAGGTCGGCGAACTGCCCGGCGTGCGCGCCGACCCGGCGTTCCTGTAGCTGGCGGTGATCAACCTGCTGTCGAACGCGGTGAAGTTTACGGCAGGAAAAGACCCCGCGATCATACGGATCGACGCCACCGACGCAGCCACGGAAACGGGGTTTCGCATCGCCGACAATGGCGCCGGCTTCAACATGGACTACGTGCACAAGCTGTTCGGCGTGTTCCAGCGGCTGCACCGGATGGAGGACTTCCCCGGCACCGGCATTGGACTGGCGAACGTGCGCCGCATCGTCGAACGCCAAGGACAATCCACACGACCTGGAACTGACCCTGATCGCGCTGTCGAAAAGCCAGCTTGCCAATGAAGTGGTGATCGCGCGCGACGGCGCCGAAGCGCTCGATTACCTGATGTACCGCGGCGATTTCAGCAGTCGCCAGGCCGGCAACCCGGCCGTCGTGCTGCTCGACCTGAAGCTGCCGAAGGTCGATGGCCTCGAAGTGCTGAAGTAAATCCGCAGTACCGCCGGCTCGCGAAGCATCCCCGTGGTGATGCTGACGTCGTCGAAAGAGGAGCAGGACCTGCTGCGCAGCTACGAGCTGGGCGTCAATGCCTACGTCGTCAAGCCGGTCGACTTCAACGAATTTGTCCGCGCCATCACCGACCTCGGCATCTTCTGGGCGGTGCGCAACGAGCCGCCGCCAGGCTCGCAGCGCTACATCAAGCCGAAGTGAGCGGGACGGGGCGGCGCAGCAGGTGGCGAATGCGCTCGCTGAGCACGTCCGCGCTGTAGGGCTTTTGCAGCAGGTTGACCGCGGCGTCGACCTTGCCTTCATGCGTGAGCACCCCTTCGGCGTAGCCTGACGTAAACAGCACCTGGGCCCTGGGCAGCATCGTGCGCACGCGGTCGCGCAGCGCCAGGCTGCTGACGTCGCCGGGCATGATCACATCGGTAAATACCAGGTCGAGGTGGACGCCGCTGTCGACCAGCGCGACGGCGCTGGCGCCGTCTTGCGCGCACAGCACCTGGTAGCCGAGCGCCGACAGCAGGTCGCTCGTCGAGGCGCGCACGTCCTCCTCGTCGTCGACCACGAGGATCGTTTCGATGCCGCCGCCAAGCGGCGCGGCGGCAATCTCGACGACCGGCGCCGGCGCCTCCGCACTGCGCTGCAAAAAGATCTTCACGCTGGTGCCCTGGCCCGGTTCGCTGTGGAGCAAGATGTCGCCGCCGGACTGCTTGACGAAGCCGTACGCCATCGACAGGCCCAGGCCCGTGCCCTGGCCGATCGGCTTGGTGGTGAAGAACGGCTCGAACGCGCGCTCGAGCACGGCGGCCGGCATGCCGGCGCCGCTGTCGGCCACTTCCAGCATGACGTAATTACCGGCGCCGACTGCGGCCAGCGCCGGCGCGCCGTGGGCAACATTGCAGGCGCGGATGGTCAAGGTGCCGCCGTCGGCCATCGCATCGCGCGCGTTGATGACCAGGTTCACCAGTACATTGTTGAGCTGGCTCGGATCGACGGTGGCGCTCCACAGGCCGGCGTCGATGTCGCTGACGACGGTGGCGCGCGGGCCAAGCACGCGGCGCATCATGTCTTCCATGCTGCGCAGCATGGCGGCCAGGTCGACCACCACGGCTTGCAGCGGCTGGCGGCGGGCAAACGCCAGCAGGTGCGCCGACAGCCTGGCGCCGCGCTCGACGCCGGCCAGCGCGGTGTCGATGCGGCCGCGGGCGGCGTCGCTGACGCCGCCGAGCAGCTTGATGAGTTGCAGGTTGCCGCCGATGATCTGCAGCACGTTGTTGAAATCGTGGGCGACGCCGCCGGTCAGCTGGCCGATCGCTTCCATCTTTTGCGCCTGGTGCAGCGCCGACTGGCTGGCCGCCAGTTCCTGCTGGCTCAGGCGCAGCGACACAAAGGCGGCGTCGCGCTGCCGGCGCGCGACGAACGCGTCGTGGTGATAGCGCACCCGCGCGGCCAATTCGCGCGGATCGGGCCACTTGACGAGGTAATCGTTCGCGCCGGTCGAAAACGCCTTGGCCTTGATGTCGGCATCTTCCTCGGACGACAGCAGGATCACGGGGATCTGCTCGGTTTCCGGATCGGCGCGCAGCCGCCGGATCACGTCGAAACCGTCGACGGCCGGCATGCGCAGGTCGACCAGCACCACCGTGGCCAGCACTTCCTTGGCCAGTTCGACCGCGCGGGCGGCGTCGCAATCGTAGCGCAGCCGCAGGTTCGGCAGCGAGCGCAGGCCGTGTTTGATCAGCGTTTCGGCGAACGATTCGTCGTCGATCAGCAGGACCGAACAGGGGTGCGGATGGTGTTCAAGCATCGAGGATCGATCTCGTCGGCGGGGTCAGGACCGATTGTTAGTTAGGGGTATTTGGGATTTTACATGAGCACGGACATCTGTCTGTTTTCGCATCGCAACGGTGTGGGGGGCAAATCGATACTATTTCTGGTGGGAATTGATCGACGGCCGCTGGACTACGCCAGCGGCCGTCGACATGCAAGCGCCGGCCTTAGCTGCCGATGCGCCCGCCATCATTCTTGGTGATGACGATGGTGGCCGAGCGCGGCCGCTTGCCGACGCCATAGCCGGCATTCGACGGCCACTGGCTGGTGTATTTCGCCGGATCGGCCAGGTTGGCCTGGTCGGTGTTCTCGCCAGGGTGCTGGATATTGATGAACATTGACTTGCCGTCCGGCGTCTCGCACAGGCCGGTAATTTCGCAGCCGACGGGGCCCACCAGGAAACGCTTGAGCGTATTGGCCGTCGGCGCCTTGCCGACGAAGGTGTCGACGTCGAGCGTGCCGCCGGCCGCCTTCGGATAACTGAGCGTCTGCTTGGCGCCGTCGCCGACCTGGCCGGGCAGGGCGGCGAGCATCATGCAGTTCGTCACGTCGGTGTAGGCGCCATCGTCGGTCTGGAACCAGCAGATGCCGGTGTACGGGCTGAACACCAGGCCGTCCGGGCTGGAAAAGTCCTGCTCGCCGGTCAGTTTCGACAGGTTGACCATGCCCTGGCTGGCGCCCGACTCGGCGCCGAACAGGTACACGTCCCAGCTGAAGGTGGTGGCCGCGTTGCCGCCGGCGCCTTCCTTCATGCGCACGATGTGGCCGTTCGGATTGCCCGGCTGCGAGGTCGTGCCCTTCAGGTCGATGTAGGCGCGCGGGTTGGGCCCGTTCGGCGCCAGCTGCGGGCTTGCGCCCGGTTCGGCGCGGCGGTTGCTGTTGTTGGTCAGCGCAAAATACACTTCGCCGTTGGCCGGATTGACCGAGCACCACTCCGGCCGGTCCATCATCGTCGCGCCGACCGCGTCGGCGGCCAGGCGCGCGTTGACGCAGATGTCGGCGTGGTCGGCAAACTTGTACGCCGCAAAGCCGGCAATGGCGGCATTGCTCATCGCCAGCTCGATCCACTGGCCGCTGCCATCGGCGGCGTACCTGGCCACATACAGCTTGCCGCTGTCGAGGTATTTGTCGCCCGCTGCCAGCCGGTCGACGGCGGTGGCGTCAAGCGCGCTCCACAGCGCGCTGGAGACGAACTTGTAGACGTATTCGTTGCGCGAGTCGTCGCCCATGTACACCACCAGCGGCTGGCCGACGGTTGCCGCGCCGAAGGCGGCGCTTTCGTGCGCATAGCGGCCAAGGGCGGTGCGCTTCTTTGCCATCCGCGTCTTGTCGTAGGGATCCATCTCGACGACGAAGCCCATGCCGTTCATTTCGTTGCGGTAGTCGTCGCTGCCGTCGAGCGACGCGCCCAGCTTGCTGTTGTTCCAGCGCGCGTACTTGTCGTCGGCGCCGGCGCTTTCCCAGCCGTGGCGCGACGTTGCGCCCTGGGTGCGGCCGTAGCGCTTGAGCGAGACGACGCTCTTGTCGTTGCCGCGCGCGGCATCGTCGGCGGCGCCGCGGGTGAAGTAGCCGTTCCAGTTTTCTTCTCCCGTCAGGAACGTGCCCCATGGCGTCTTGCCGGTGCCACAGTTGTTCAGCGTGCCGCGCGTGCGGGTGGCCGTCGGCGCGTACCTGGTCACCAGCAGCGCGTTGCCGCGCGCCGGGCCGCTGATCTCGACTTCGCTCAAGGCGGTGACGCGGCGGTTGAACGGCGAATCCTTGACGTAGCTCCAGGCGCTGCCGGTCTTGCGCACTTCCACCACGGCCACGCCGTGAATGGCCGTTTCCTTGTCCACTTCGGCGGCCGGGCGCGGCAAGGTTCGGGTGCCGCCGTTGGCGTGCAGGAAGAACGACGACAGCGTCTGGTCGGTCGTCGCTTCATGGTTGATGGCGAGCAGGGCGCGGTCGACCGAGGTGACCGACGGCAGGCCGGCCGCCGACAGGCCGAACAACTCCATGCCGTCATGGTGGTCGCCGGCGCGCGCTTCGAAATCGCTGTCGGTGCCGTCGTTCTTGTAAGCGGCGGTGGCGGCCGTCAACGGGTCGCCCAGCGCGTAGACCACGCTGGCGGTGTAACCGGCCGGAACGATGACGCTGTCGGCCAGGCTTTTCGATACTGCGCCGAAGCCGAGCAGCACTTCGGCCGGCGGCGGCGGCACCACCGGCACGACCGGCGGGCTCACCGCTGGCGCATCGTCGCCGCCGCATGCGGCAAGGCCAATGCCGCCGAACAGCGCGGTGGCCGCCGACGCCATGCCGCCTCTGAGCACGGAGCGCCGGCTGAGGCGGGCGTCGAGGACTGCGCTGAAGTTTTCATTTCCCGATTCGTTGCAATTGTCGTCATCCGGATCGGTGAGCGATCGGGAAAAGTCATTCAGTTTGTTCATGTGCGATTTCTCCGGTGTTGATGGGTGGGCTCAATTCGGGGAGGAGTCTACGGTTTGAATGTGACGGGCTTGTTACGTCGCTTCCATGGGCGCCGGCGCAGCTGCCGGGCTGATATTGAACACGCTGACGGCTTCCTGCAGGCCGCTTGGCTGGCCAGGTTGCGCACCTCCGACGCGACGACGGCGAAGCGGCGGCCCTGTTCGCCGGTCCGCGCGGCCTCGACGGCGGCGTTTGAGCGCGAGGATGTTGGTTTGAAACGCGATACCGTCGATCACGCCGATGGTGTCGACGATCTTGCGCGACGACGCATTGATCGAGCCCATCGTTTCGATCATCTGCGCCGCTGCCGTGCCGCCGCGGCGCGCCACGCCGGCGGCCTGGTCGGCCAGCACGCCGGCTCGCTGGGCGCTGGCGCCGTTCTGCTGCACCGCGCTGGTCAGCTCCTCCATCGACGACGCGGTCTGCTCCAGCGAGCCGGCTTGTTCCTCGGTGCGGGCCGACAGGTCGTAATTGCCCTGGGCGATTTCGCGCGACGACACGCCGATCGCATCGGTGTTGAAGTGCTATGGTCGTCACACACGCGTCATATTCGCGCTTTAGACTCGGCACGTTCAAAACCCAACCACACAGGAAAAAAATGAAAATCAAGTTGATGTTGAAGTCGGTTGTCGTTGGCGTGTCTGCCATGGTGGCATTGTCGGGCGCGCTGGCCGCCGACATGACCGGCGCCGGCGCCACGTTTCCGTACCCGATCTACGCCAAGTGGGCCGAGATGTACAAGAGCACCACCGGCAACGGCCTGAACTACCAATCGGTGGGTTCCGGCGCCGGCATCAAGCAGATCAAGGCCAAAACGGTCGACTTCGGCGCGTCCGACATGCCGCTGAAAGCTGAAGAGCTCGACGCTGAAGGGCTGATGCAGTTCCCGGCTATCATGGGTGGCGTCGTCACCGTCGTCAACATCGAAGGCATTGCGCCGGGACAGATGAAGCTGACCGGTGCTGTCGTCGCCGACATCTACCTGGGCAAGATCACCAAATGGAACGCGCCTGAAATTGCCGCGCTCAATCCTGGCATGAAGCTGCCGGCCGATGAAATCACGGTGGTGCACCGCGCCGACGGCTCGGGCACGTCGTTCCTGTTCACCGACTACCTGTCGAAAACGAACGCCGACTTCAAATCGAAAATCGGCGCCGGCTCGGCCGTCAAGTGGGCCGTCGGTGTGGGCGGCAAGGGCAATGAAGGCGTCGCCGCCAACGTGCAGCGCATCAAGGGCGCGATCGGCTACGTCGAGTGGGCGTTCGCCAAGAAAAACAAGCTGTCGCACACCCAGCTCAAGAACAAGGAAGGCGTGTTCCTGCAGCCGGACGATGACAATTTCAAGGCAGCCGCAGCTGGCGCCGAGTGGACCAGGACGCCCGGTTTCGGCGTGGTGCTGACCGACCAGGCTGGCAAAGCGAGCTGGCCGATCACCGGCGTGTCGTACATCCTGATGCACAAGAACCAGGCCGACGCCGTCAAGGGCAAGGAAATCCTGAAGTTCTTCGACTGGGCCTACAAGAATGGCGGCGCTGCAGCCGCTGAACTCGACTACGTGCCGATGCCGGCGTCGGTGGTGACGCTGGTGCAGGGCGCCTGGAAAGCGCAACTGAAGGACTCGACGGGCAAAGCGGTGTATTAAATCGAAGCGGCTGGCGCGCAGAACTTCGCGCGCCATTGTCGGGTACTGGCCCCGATATGACCATGTCTTTATGCTGAAGCAATTGCCCAGCAAAATGTAGTTGCGTTCGGGAATCAACCTTGCGCGAACTGCAAACCTTGGGTCCACCATACCGTGAAAACCATCCTGTCCGCCGGCGCACCGGCACGTTCCAGGATCTCCATGTCGATGATGGCGAAGCGTACCGCGCGCCTGCTCGGCAGCCTGCTGTGGCCGCTGCTGGCGCTGCTCGCCTGCGCCAGCATCTGGTCGCTCACCATCGGCCGCGCCAACGTCGAATGGGAGCGCGCCAACGCGGCCATCACCAAAGATGCCGGCGCCTACGCCAAGGCATACGAACAATACGTCACCCGCTCGGTCGGCCAGATGGACCAGGTCACCATGCAGCTCAAGCACAGCTGGGAGCACTCGCGCAATCCGCGCCTGATCGAAGACCTCAAGCGCGACGGCATGTTTACCGATAGCGCCTACGTCGCCGTCAGCATCGTCGACCGCCAGGGCGTGGTGCGCTCGTCGACGCAGGCCGCCACCGGCGCGCCGAACCTGGCGCATACGCGCCTGTTCGCCCATCACCGCGACAACATTTCCAGCGCACTCAGAATCGGCGTCTTGCCCGGTGAACTGGCCTACAGCCAGGAAGTGGTGTTGTTTACGCGCCGTCTCGACACCACCGACGACGGCTTCGATGGCGTGGTGTTGCTGGTCGTCGATGCGCGCTACTTCACGTCGTTTGTCGGCCCGGCCGCGCTGGGCGAGCACGGCATCGTCGCGCTGGTGGGCGCCGACACGCGCCTGCGCATCGAGCAGCGCGGCGACGGCACCATGGCCGACGGCGGCGCCGCCTCGATCCTGCCGCACAGCGACGCCACCTGGCGCGGCGCCAGCGGCGTGCAACTGGTGCAAGGCGACGCCGGCTTTGCCGACGGCATCGGGCGCGTGCTCGGCTGGCGCCAGTCGAGCGCCTATCCGCTGGTCGCCCTGGTGGGCCTGTCGCATCGCGACGCCGTCGCCGGCGCCCAATTGTACTGGCAGGAGGGCCGCAACACGGCGATACTGGCAAGTGTGTGCCTGCTGCTGCTCGGCTCCGTGGCCGCCGCGTTTTCGGCCCGCGCGTCAGCGCGCCGGCGCGAACAGGACGAGGTGCGCAATGCCTACCGCACCGCGACCGAAAGCGCCAACGACGGCTTCTACATGGCCGCGGCGATGCGCGACCGCCAGGGCAACATCGTCGACTTCCGCATCGTCGACTGCAACGAGCGCGGCGCCTTCTTCTATGGCATGCAGCGCAGCGAACTGGTGGGCACGCGCCTGTCGCTGATCGACAACGGCCTGTTCGGCGAGCGGCTGCTGTCGACCTACCGCAAGGCGATGGAGCACGGCTTCCATGAGGACGACCGCCGCATGCCGAGCGACAATCGGCTCAACATCCGCTGGGGCCACCGCCGCATCGTGCGCGTTGGCAACGGCCTGGCGGTGACCTTGCAGGACGTCAGCGAGCGCAAGGCGCACGAAGCGCAGCTCGAACGGCTGGCCAACGAAGACAGCCTTACCGGCCTGCCGAACCGCCACTGGATGCTCGAGTTCATGCCGCGCGCCATCGACAAGGCACGCGCCGCCGGCACCGGTTTTGCCATCCTGTTCATCGACCTCGATGAATTCAAGCAGGTCAACGATTCGCAGGGCCACGCCGTCGGCGACCAGCTGCTGCAGGCGGCCGCGCGGCGCCTGTCGGCCTTGCTGCGCCCGACCGACCACGTGGTGCGCTTCGGCGGCGACGAGTTTATCGTGTTCCTCGACCCGTACGATGGCGATCCGCAGGTGGCGGCGATTGCCGCGCGCATCGTGGCCGCGTTCAACGACCCGTTCGTCATTGCCGACGATGCACAGGCGGTCGGCGCCTCGGTCGGCATCAGCGTGTTTCCGCGCGACGGCAGCGATGCCGAGACGCTGATCAAGCACAGCGACATTGCCATGTACGCCGGCAAGAGCGACGGCAAGGGGCAGTTCCGCTTTTTCGATCCGGCGCTGTCGGCCACGCTGAAAACCAGGGCACGCCTCAAGCACGGTCTGATCGAGGCGATCGAGCGCGAGCAGTTCACCTTGTACTACCAGCCGCGCGTCGATACCCGCACGGGCGAATTGCTCAGCATGGAAGCGCTGCTGCGCTGGCGCCATCCATTGCTGGGCATGGTGTCGCCGGCCGAGTTCATTGCGCTGGCCGAAGCGAGCGGCTTGATCTTGCGCATCGGCGAAATGGTGATCGACATGGCGTGCGCCCAGCTCGCCGCGTGGCAACGCGCCGGCGCGCGCGTCGTGCCGGTCTCGATCAACGTGTCGCCGAAGCAGTTCAAGCGGGGCGGCGTCAAGCATCAGTTGACGGCCGCGCTGCACCGCCATGGCATTGCCGCCGCGCTGCTGGAGGTGGAAATTACCGAGTCGGCCATGATGGGCGACCAGGATGAAATCATCGCCGAACTGGCCGCCATCCGCTCGCTCGGCATCAAGCTGCATGTCGACGATTTCGGCACCGGCTATTCGTCGTTGTCGCAGCTGCAGCGCCTGCGCATGGATGTGCTGAAGGTCGACCGCGCGTTCACCGCGGAACTTGGCACGTCGCGCGAAGGGCGGGTGTTCTTCCAGGCGATCGTCTCGATGGCGCATGCGCTGGAAATGTCGGTGGTGGCCGAAGGCGTCGAGACCGAACAGCAGCTCGACATTTTGCGCGCGCTCAAGTGCAACGAAGTGCAAGGCTACTTCATCGCGCGGCCAATGCCGGCCGACGACATGCAAGTGATGATGGAGCGGCGCTTCCTGCTGCAACCGGTCGAGACAATCGACGCCTGATGATCCAACTCAGGATGAATTTTTAATGCAATTTTCTCAGGAGACGAACGATGACAGCTTCCACACGCAAGCCGGCGGCGACGCCGGCAACACCGGCAATCGCCGACAAGCCTGCCGCGCCGGCACGCCGTCGCGCTGGGGCTAAAACGGTTGAAACGCCGGTCACGCCAATCGCCAGTCCGACCGCCCTCAAACGCAAGCAGCATGAAAAGCGCATCCGCACCAGCTTTGCCCTGCCCGAAAGCGAGATCATCTTGCTGGTCGAACTGAAGAAACGATGCCTTGAGTTCGGCATGAACGTCAAGAAGGGCGAGCTGTTGACGGCCGGCCTGCAGTTGCTGAAGTATCTGCCCGAAACGGCGCTGGAAGCGGCGGTGCTGCCATCGATGCGGGCCGGGCGCAAGAACGCCCCGGTCAAGAAGCGCAAGAAGTAAGCGTGGCGTGGACGGATGAGGCAGACATGACCCCCACCATAATTCTGATGCTGAGCGCGTCGGCCGGTACCGGCCACACCCGCGCCGCCGAAGCGCTGCGCTCGTATGCGGCGATGAACGGCGGCGAGCTGGCGGCCGTCCACCTCGACGTCCTGCAGTTTGTCACGCCGTTGCTGCGCTCGATCTATACCGATGTCTACAACCTGCTCGTCGGGCGGGCGCCGGGGCTGTGGCGCCGTCTGTACCGGGCCACCGATCGCGCCAGGCCGCGCGGCCGGGTCCACAACATACGGCGCTGGGCCGAGCGCATGAGCAGCCGCGCCTTGCTGCGCGAAGTGGCGCTGCGCCGGCCGGACCTGATCATCTGCACCCACTTCCTGCCGGCGGAGATGCTGTCGCCGCTGTGCGGCAGCGGCGCGCTCACTTGCCCGGTCTGGGTGCAGGTGACCGACTTCGACCTGCATCAGATGTGGGTGCACGACCACATCGCCGGTTATTTTGCGCCGAACGATGAAGTCGCGTTCCGGCTGCGCGAACGCGGCATCGCCGCGGCGGCGATCCACGTCACCGGCATCCCCATCATGCCGGCGTTCTCGCAGCAGCTCGACCGCCGCGGCTGCGCGCGCGCGCTGCGGATCCAGCCGCAGATGATGACGGTGTTGCTGATGGGAGGCGGGACAGGCTTGGGCAGCGTGCTTCAAATCGCCGAACGCCTGCTGGCGCTGCGCATCAATTTCCAGATCATTGCGCTGGCCGGGAAAAGCGCATCGACGCTGGCCGCGCTGCGCGAGCTGGCGGCGCGCCATCCGGGCAGGCTGACGCCGCATGGCTACACCAGCCATATCGAGCGGCTGATGGCTTGCTCCGACCTGGTCGTGACCAAGCCGGGCGGGCTGACGACGGCGGAGTCGCTGGCGATGGGCTTGCCGATAATCGTCATTGCACCGATTCCCGGCCAGGAAGAACACAACGCCAATTACCTGCTCGAGCGCGGCGTGGCGCTGAAAGCGTTCGATATGGTGACGCTGGAATATCGGGTCAGATATTTATTGGCGCACCCGGCCAAGCTGGAAGACATGCGCAGCAAGGCGAGGGCGCTGGGTCGTCCGGAAGCGGCGCGCGCGGTGCTCGACACCGTTCTTGCGGAGCTGCGCACATGACGTGGCAGGGATTGCAGCTGGCGCTGACGGTGGGCTATGTCCTGGTCCTCGCCTATATTTTTGCCAAAGTGGAAATTCATATCGAAGGCGATGCCGGCTGGGCGGCGAACCTGCCAACGTGGCGAATCGAATCGCACTGGCTGCTCGACATCTTGTGGGGCGGGCGGGCGATGACTGGCTACCATGCGTGGGTATTTCCGTTCATCGCGCTCAGCTTTCATGGCCCGATCTTCTTCACCGCGGCGGGGTCCTGGCAGATGGAGGCACGCATTATTGCGGCAATCATGCTGTTCTGGATTGCCGAGGACTTCCTCTGGTTTGTCATCAATCCGGCGTTCGGATTGCGCCGTTTTCGCGCCCGGTTCGTGCCTTGGCATAAGCACTGGGTGTGCGGTGCGCCGGTCGACTACTGGATTTTTTCCTGCGCCAGCGCGGCGCTGTTCGCATATTCGTATTGAATGGTGGACGCTTCAGGCGAGGCTTTACTGCGCGATCGGCAGATCGAGTGCGTGACCTACGCGCACGCACAGTTCCGTCGACGTGCGTGAGATGACTTCCTTTGGCACCGCGAATTTTTCGGTCAGCCGGTCGTGATCCTCGAAGCCGTATGACACCATGAACGGATGCATGCCGGTGCAGATCGCCGCGTGATAATCCTTGAATTCGTCGCCGCACACGAAGGCGCGTGCGGGATTGACGTCGAAGCGCTCGCGCGTGAGCCGGAATTGGGCGGTCTTCCCCTGGCTGAGCGGGACGTGGTCAAAGAAGTCGAACTCGCCGACATCGATGTCGTGGCGCGCAAACAGCTGGCGCAGCGTTTCGAGCGGCTCGTTGGTGATGTTGCGGGTGACGAGGCCGACGACGACATCCGGCGCCGCGATGAGCGATTTGATCAGTTCCGCGATCCCGGGGTAAAGGCTGGCCTCGGAACGGTACACGTCGGTGAGCGACGCGACGATTTTCTTGCGGCCGCGTTGGCGCATGTTTTTCTTGATAATCGACGGGAATTCCTTCAGGCCACCCAGGTATTTGAATAGATGGTGGCGTTTTTGAAAGCTCTTCTCCGCCCCGAGCGTCATGCCATTGAGCGCGAACGCCCGTTCGATCGCCGGGTAGGCATCGATCGTGGTTCCGTCCGCATCGAGGATGATGAGTCGCTTATTCTGGAACATGGTTGCCTCAGGGCCGGCTGCGTTATCTGGCCATTCTGAAGACTGCGCATGACAGGTTGATGACATCGGACCTGCCACAATCCTCACACATCTGGAGTGCCGTCAGGCACCGAGCGGCATCGGCTGCCGGGTCAGCGCCACGGCGACGATATAGCCAAACGTGGCGAGCGCGCCCACGAAGGCCGCGCCGCGCACCGCCCTGGTGCGCCCGCGCTTGAGCGCGATGGTGCCAAGCACGATGTAGACGAGCAGGGCGATCACCTTCGCGCTCAGCCAGTTTTGCGCGAACGGGTACTGGCTGCTCCACACGGCCAGCGTGATGGCGCTGGCCAGCAGCAGCGTGTCGACCAGATGCGGCGCGATGCGCACCCAGCGCTGCTGCAGCAGCGCTGGGTCGCGCAGCATCCACACGCCGCGCAACAGGAACAGGCTGCCGCTGACGGCAGCGCAACCCATGTGGAAATGCTTGAGGGTCAAATAGTCCAAAGCAGCCTTTCTTGATCAAAATAGACACCGGGGGCTTAATATAGCCGAGTCCGGTGGTTTTGGAAAAGCGTCGGCTCGCCGCCGGATAAGAATGTATACTGTTTAACTGTCCATCCGTATGGGTGCCACGCCTGCACGAGATTCGCCATGAGACTGACCTCCTATACTGACTACGCCTTGCGCACGCTGATTTTCCTCGGCGTGAACCGCGATCGCCTGGTGACCATCCAGGATATCGCCGACCTGCATGGCATCTCGAAAAATCACTTGATGAAGGTGGTGCACCAGCTGGGCGTGAACGGCATCGTCGACACGGTGCGCGGGCGCAATGGCGGCCTGCGCCTCAGGCGCGAGCCGGCCGACATCAACATCGGCGAAGTGGTGCGCAGCACCGAGACCGATTTCTACATGGCCGTCTGCTTCGACCCCGACCACGTCGGCTGCGCCTATGCGGCCGCATGCTCGCTGAAGGGCGTGCTGGGCGCGGCCACCGCGGCCTACCTGAAAGTGCTCGACAGCGTAACCTTGGCCGACATGCTCGTCGGCCTGGCGACGACGGCGCCAAAAGCGAAACCGGTGCGCATGTATCCGCGCGCTGCGCGGCCGGGCTAAACACCCTCTCCAACTTGCAGTGCGTTGCCACCCTTGCGCAAAGTCGGCATTGAAAGTAGTATGTTAAATACTTCTTTTAATGCGAGTGCGCCATGAGCCTGACCACCATCGACGAGAGCGTCCCGGCCGCAGGCAAGGTGGCGGCGTCGCCGTTTGCCCATCCCATCTGGGCGCTGGGATTCCGGCCGTTTTACCTGCTCGCCGCCGTGTTTGCCGCCGTCGCCGTGCCGGTCTGGGTGGCGCAATATTTTGGTTACATCAGCTGGCAACGGGTGGGCCTGGCCTGGCACATGCACGAGATGGTGTTCGGCATGGCGGTGGCGGTCATCGCCGGCTTCCTGCTGACGGCGGTGCGCGCCTGGACCGGCCTGTGGACGGCGCGCGGCGGCCAGCTCGCCGCCCTGGCCGCGCTGTGGCTGGCCGGCCGGGTAGCGCTGCTGGCCGCGCCGCCGCTGCTCGGCGCCTTGATCGACATCGCCTTCCTGCCGCTGACCGCCTGGCTGCTGTTCCGGGTGCTGCGCCGCGCCGGCAACAAGCGCAATCAGTTCCTGCCGCTGCTGCTGGTGCTGCTGACAATTGCCAACGCGCTGTACCACGCCGCCATGCTCGGATGGATCGCGCTGTCGCCGGCGACGCCGGTGCAGGCCGCGATCCTGATCATCGTGCTGATCGAATCGGTGATCGGCGCGCGCGTGATCCCGATGTTTACCCGCAACGGCGTGCCGGGCAGCGCGCCGCTGGTCAACCCGAAACGCGACAAGATCGCGCTGGGCCTGACGGTGGCCGCCATCGTCGTCTGGCTGCTGCCGTTGCCGCCGGCCGCGTTTGCCGGCTTCGCGGTCGCCGCCGGCTGCGCGAGCTTGCTGCGGCTGGCCGGCTGGCAGCCGCAGCGCACGCTGGCGGTGCCGCTGGTGTGGATCCTGCACCTGTCGTACGCGTGGATACCGGTCGGCTTTTTCCTGCTGGCGCTGGCCGAGCTGCAGTTGGTCACGCCGAGCGCGGCTTTCCACGCGCTGGCGGTCGGATCGATGGCCGGACTGATCATCGGCATGATGACGCGCACCACGCTTGGCCACACGGGGCGGGCGCTGGTGGCCGGCGCCGCCGAAACGTCGATGTTCTGGCTGATTCAGCTGGGCGCGGTGGCGCGGCTGTTCGCCGCGCTGGGCCCGGCCGAGGCGCGCGAGCTCAGTCTGATTGGCGCGGCGCTGGCCTGGTCGCTGGCGTTTTCGCTGTTTGTGATGGTGTACGGCCGCTTCCTGTGGCAGGCACGCATCGACGGCAAGGAAGGCTAGGCGTCTCGCACTGGTCGCGCCAGTGACGTAAAGACAAGCTTGGCGGCGCTCCCCGGTGTATCATTGCTGGCAAATTTTGCGTGGGCTTTGGGGGAGTTATGGCAGGCGGCTGGGTAGGAATGTTAAGGATGGTCCCGTGGCGCGATGTCATCAAGGCCGCGCCGGAAGTGGCAGGCACGGCGCGCAGGCTGTGGGACGCGGTCGGGAAAAAAAATCCTGAGCACGATGCGGTGAAGGCCGTGGACGCCGCCGTGCACGCGCCCGACCCGATGGTTGCCCGGCTGGAGCACGCCGAGACAGCGCTGGCCGACCTGCATTCGCAAATGCTGGCCGCATCCGAAGTCATCACGACGCTGGCACAGCAGAATGCCCAACTGATCGCACGCATCGACATGCTGCGCAAGCGCGCGCTGTACCAGGCGATCGCCACTGGCGCCGTCAGCGTGATCGCCATCGTCATCGCCATCGCCGCGTGGCTGGCGCGCAGCTGATGAAGTACCTGCTCATTTTCGGCTTTGCCTTCATTGCGTACGCGCTGGTGAAGGGACGCGAGCGCCGCCGCGGCAATCCCGGCAAGGAGGCCGACCGCGCGTATATCCTGCTGGCCACCGCAGCCAGGTATTTCTTGTACATCGCCGGCGCGATAGTGCTTGTGTTTGTCATCGCCGTCGCGGTCCAGTCCTTTTAGCCAGCCGTTCTGAACGCATCATGAAAAACGATATATTCATACGGCGCGCGCGCGAAGGCGACGAAGAAGCGCTGGCGCTTGTGGGCCAGGCGACTTTTCTCGAGACCCTTGGGGGGGCTCGACGGTGCGGCGATCGTCGGGCACTGCCAAAAGGCACACTCGGCTTCGCAGTACCGCGATTGGCTCGCTGATGCCGAGGTAGCTATCCGGCTTGCCAAGATCGCGCCCGGCAATGCGCCCGTCGGCTATCTGGTCGTTGCACCTCCCGGCCTGCCGATGGTGGACATCGGCCAGGATCTCGAGCTCAAACGGATCTACTTGCCGAGCCATTATCACGGAGGCGGCACCGGCAAGGATCAAACCAGTTCTCGATCACGGCATCGGTGCCGCAACCGTCGACGATTGCGTTGATCCTGGCAATGCTGATCGCCGGTTCGCTCGCCGCGAAGCGCCGCGACGGCCGCTGATACCGTCGGAAACCCCGCCTGCGCGGGAAGTCGGCTCCGCCAATGGCGGAGACGACGGTGTTGCGTTCGGTGGCTACGAAGATGACGTGTTTCGCCGCAGTATGATGTGCGTCGCCTTCTCCGACACTACCGATTCCACGCATTCGTAGCCAAGCGCGCGCAAATCGAGCCCTTCGAACAGCGGCTCGCCGCGCCCGAGCAACACCGGTGAGATGGCAATATGCAGTTCATCGATCAGGCCTTCGCGCAGATACTGCCGAATGGTGTCGGCCCCGCCGCCGATCCGTATGTCCTTGCCGCCGGCCGCTTCGCGTGCGCGGTCGAGCGCCTCGCGAATGCCTCCCGTGATGAAGTGGAATGTCGTGCCGCCCTCCATCTCGATGGAAGGGCGCGCATAGTGGGTCAGGATGAACGCAGGGACTTGATACGGCGGATTGTCGCCCCACCAGCCTTTCCAGTTCTTGTCCGGCCAGTCGCCGCGGTCCGGCGAGAACATGTTCCTTCCCAGGATCCAGGCGCCGGCGTTCTGAAAGCCGCGAGCGGCGAAAACATCGTCGACCCCGGTGGTGCCGCCTTCCTGGCCAAACACTTTTCCCTGAAACGTGCGCGTCGGGCGTAGCCACTGGTGCAGCTCCGTACCGCCGACGCCGAGTGGATTCTGGAGGTCCTGATCCGGACCTGCGGCGTATCCGTCCAGCGAGATGGTGAAACCTTCAACGCGAACTCGTGTCATCGTTTGACTCCATGCAGACGCCTCACTGGCGTGCCAACAGTATATGCCGATACCCCGGCACGGCAGAGGGCGACTCTGCCTTTCGTCGCTTCCGATGCCCGGCTGACGCGAAAGTAATTTATCATTGACGACAGTGAACTCAGGAGAACCATCATGTCGCTGGACTACCAGACCGGATTCGGTAACGAATTCGCCACTGAAGCGCTGGCCGGCGCGCTGCCGGAAGGGCGCAATTCGCCGCAGCGCGCGCCGTACGGCTTGTACGCCGAGCAGCTGTCGGGCACCGCGTTCACCGCGCCGCGCCACAGCAATCGCCGCTCGTGGCTGTACCGCATCCGCCCGGCCGCCATGCACGGCCACTTCACGCCGATCGATGGCGCCCGCCTGGTCAGCCGCTTCGACGGGCCGGCGCCGTCGCCGAACCAGCTGCGCTGGGATCCGCTGCCGATGCCCACCGAGCCTACCGACTTCGTCGCCGGCCTGGTGACGATGGGCGGCAACGGCAGCCCGGAAGCGGGCAGCGGCTGCGGTATCCACGTGTACGCGGCCAACCGCTCGATGGAGCGCTACTTCTACAATGCGGACGGCGAACTGCTGATCGTGCCGCAGTCGGGCGCGCTGGTGCTGGCGACCGAACTTGGCATTCTGCGCATCGAACCGCAGGAAATCGCCGTGATCCCGCGCGGCGTGCGCTTCCAGGTCCGGCTCGAAGGCGACAGCGCGCGCGGCTACGTGTGCGAAAACTACGGCGCGCTGTTGCGCCTGCCCGACCTCGGCGTCATCGGCTCGAACGGCCTGGCCAATCCGCGCGATTTCCAGACGCCGGTGGCCTGCTACGAAGACCTCGAAGGCGACCTCGAACTGGTGGCCAAATTCCAGGGCGGGCTATGGCGCGCCGACATCGCCCATTCACCGCTCGACGTCGTCGCCTGGCACGGCAACTACGCGCCCTATAAGTACGACCTGCGCCGCTTTAACACGATCGGATCGATCAGCTACGACCATCCCGATCCGTCGATCTTCCTGGTACTGCAGGCGCCGAGCGACACGCCGGGCGTCGACACGATCGACTTCGTGATCTTCCCGCCGCGCTGGCTCGCCGCCGAGAACACCTTCCGTCCGCCCTGGTTCCACCGCAATTTCGCCAGCGAGTTCATGGGCCTGATCCACGGCGCCTACGACGCCAAGGCCGAAGGCTTCGTGCCGGGCGGCGCTTCGCTGCACAACTGCATGAGCGGGCACGGGCCGGACGCCGCCACCTTCGACAAGGCCAGCGCCGCCGACACCAGCCGCCCGGACCGCGTCAGCGACACGATGGCCTTCATGTTCGAGACACCGACCGTCATCCGTCCGACCCGCCACGCGCTCGAATCGGCGCAGCTGCAAGAGAACTACGCCGAATGCTGGCGCGGGCTCGAAAAGAACTTCGACCCGTCGCGCCGCTAATACGCATACAAGGAAAAACCTGATTCAGTACTGAACGAGACGCGCGCGCCCGACCAGCAAAGCTGGCTCGGCTCGGCCTACTTTGTGGGCACCGACTTCCCGATCCAGAAACCTGCCGTTCGCGGTATTTCGCCGCGCCGGCAGCGATGAAGCGTATCGCGGTGGCGTGGCCATCGCCGACTAAATCGTCGACCTTTCCCTGGCCGCGCAATGCGGCGCGCTGGGGCCGGCAGCGCGGCCGCTGGCTGCCGCCGCCGGCGAATCGTCCTGTGCGGCTGGTGCGAGAAGCCAGGCAGCGCGCGCATCGGCTTTGGGAATGCCGCGGCACGGTGCTGCCGGCGCCAGCCGATTGGCCGGCGTGGCGGCGTAGCGCTTAGCCGCCGCAGCCGCCGCAGCACGATTTGCGCCCCGGTGCGTCGTCGGCGACGACAAAGCCGGCCGTCTCCACCGCCGCGCGCAAGTCGCGCGGCGCCGCCAGCACTTCATTGAAGGCGACGCGGGCGCGCGAATGCGCCAGCGTGATGTGGACGCTGTCGACGCCCTCCACCGATTCGATCGCCTTGGCTACCGCGATGGCGATCGCTTCGTTCTGCATGGCCGGGATGGTCATTGTTGTCGTTTCCATGTAATTTTTTCCTGTTGTGGTGTATTCAGCTTGTAACCGGGTCTGACCCGGTTTCCAATTTCAGCATAGGCAGAAATTGCGATGCGGTCCATCACATCCGGCCGTTCTTGCCCTCGTCTTTTCGAAAACCTAAACCAGATCAATTCCGCGCGCTGGCCGCCGGTAACTGCGCTTCCAGTTCGGCGCGCGTCACCTGTCCCAGGCGCGTCATCACCAGCTTGCCGTCGGGGTTGAACAGCAGCGTGGTGGGATAGGCCTGTACCTTGAACTCCTTCATCAGCGCGTCGTTGCCGGCGACGATCGGATAGGTCACGCGCAGCGCCTTGGCAAATTGGCGCAGGCGCGAGACGTTGTCGCCATCGGCGGCCAGCCCGATTACCGCCACGTCCGCGCGCGCGCGATAGCGCTTCAAGCTCGGGCATCTCCTTGATGCACGGCGCGCACCAGGTGGCCCAGACATTGAGCACCAGCCACCTGCCGCGATAGGTCTCCAGCGCGTGCGCCTGGCCCTGCAGGTCGGTCAGGTCCATCGCCGCCGCCGGCATGCAGGCGGCGACGGCAAGCAGCGCCGCGGCCACGCGCGCCAGCGGACGGCCGCCCATGCCAGCAAGGGTTCCCATCACATCTGGCCGGACAGGCCGATCACCAGCGCGCGGTTGGCGGTGAGCTGCACTCCCGTTACCTGGCGGCGCAGCGGCACCTGGTAGAAAGCGTACAGCTGCATCGACGACGGCAGCGTGTAGCTCAGGCCAGGGCTGGCGTACAGGAAGCGCCCGCCGCTGCTTGCCGGCTCCGCTTCGCTGCCGCTGTCGGCGCTCTTGTGAACATAATTAAGTTGTCCGAGTACGCCAAAGCCGCCGCCCAATCCCTTGCGTACGCCGAGGTCGAGCCCGAGCTGCGCGCCGGGCCGGTAGTTGTCGCGCGTGTTGAGCGCATGCTGGTACTGCGCCTGGGCGAACCAGGATAGGCCGATCTCGGTCAGCTTCTGGTGATAGTAGCCGCCCGCGATCAGGTCGGTGGTGCCATGGCGTCCTTGGCGTTGGCGATGTCGAACTTCCCGGTCGGTAGCTTGACGCCGAACGTGACGCCGGCGCTGGCCGGCTTCAGCGGGTTTTCCACGCTGAGCAACCGGTAGCGGCCGATGACGCGCACGTCGTTCAACTTGGTGAACTTCCACGTGTCGGTGATTTTCTCGCCGTGGTGATTATGAATGTGCAGGTGATCGCGCTGCACCGCCGCGGCGCTGACGGTGACGCCGAAGCGGTTGCCGAAGTTGTGGCTGTAGCTGGCCATCACATTGCGGTTGCGCGTGCTCACCTCGTCGTGGTGGGACGGCACTTCGCCCGGGTACACCTTGCGCGAGCCGAACATCGGCTGGTCCTGATTCATCTGCTCGTAGCGCACGTCGAAGGCATTGGCCGATTCGGCCAGCGCGCTTTCGGCCGTCCAGTTGCTGTTGACGGCGCAAAACGAAGCGCCACAGCTGGCTTGCGCGAGCGAGGAAGAGAGGACGGCGATGGCGGCCGCCAGAACGGTGAGCGTGGTTTTCATTATTTTTTTACCTGTGCTGGAAAGCCCGCGTGGGCTGGCGTTACTGATGATTTGTCGTGGCAGAAAAAATCATACTTTTGTGATGCATATTTTCCACATGATCTACGTCAAGTTTTCCTAAATGAATGAATTAGTCCTGCGGCTTGCTAAATATTTGATGTGTATCAATTTTTTAAGATGCATCTAAAATGTATGATTTGTTCATTGTCAACGGATGCACGTCGCATCTGACATAACCAGGTGAGAAGAAAATGAAAAGAACAATTATTTCGCAAGCCTTGATGGCTTTGGTCATGGGCACGGCCGCATTGGCGCCCGCGATGGCGCAGCATGGCGCTGCGCATGGCGCCCCGGCAGCCGGTTCCGCCGTCCAGTACCGCCCCGACGTCACCTTCACGCTGCGCACCGATATCGCCGACGGCAAGCTGGTGTTCATCAGCGAGAGCGGCGCCAGCAAAGGCACCGCCAACCCAACGCTGAACGTGGCCGAAAGCGCCATCGTGCAGATCAATCTGGTCAACGGCGACGGCGCCACCCACGACGTCAGCGTGCCTGACTTTAACGCCAAGTCGAACCAGATCAACGCCAAGGGCGCGAGCACCTCGATCGTCTTCAAGGCCGACAAGAAGGGCGTGTTCACATATATCTGCACGCTGCCGGGCCACGTCGCGGCCGGCATGATCGGCAAGATCATCGTCGGCGGCGCGGTGGCCGCGCCGGTCGCCAAGGGTGCGGACGTTTCGCAAAGCCCGTATGCGGTCGGCACGCCGGTCGGCGCGCGCGGACCTAAAAAGCTGACCGTCAACCTCGAGACGACCGAGATCGCCGGCCAGCTCGCCGACGGCACCACCTACCGCTACTGGACCTTCAACAACAAGGTGCCGGGTCCCTTCCTGCGCGTGCGCGTCGGCGACACGGTCGAAGTGAACATGGCCAACGCCAAGGACAGCCACATGATCCACTCGGTCGACTTCCATGCGGTGACAGGTCCCGGCGGCGGCGCCGCGGTCACCCAGGCGGCGCCCGGCAGCACCAAGAGCTTCACCTTCAAGGCGCTCAACCCGGGCCTGTATGTGTACCACTGCGCCACACCGATGGTGGCCCAGCACATCTCGAACGGCATGTACGGCATGATCCTGGTGGAGCCCGAAGGCGGCCTGGCCAAGGTGGACCGCGAGTTCTACGTGATGCAAGGCGAGATCTACACCGCGCAGCGCCACGGCACTCCCGGCGAAGCCGAGTTCTCGCTCGAAAAACTGCTCAACGAGCAGCCCGAGCACCTGATGTTCAACGGCACTCACGACGCCCTGACCAAGACGCACCGGATGGAAGCGAAAGTAGGCGAAACCGTGCGCATCTTCTTCGGCGTCGGCGGACCTAACCTGACGTCCAGCTTCCACGTCATCGGCGAAGTGTTCGACCGCGTCTATTCGCAGGCCGACCTGACGTCGCCGCCGGCGAGGAACGTGCAGACGACGCTGGTGCCGCCAGGCGGCGCGACAATGGTCGAGTTCAAGGTCGAGGTGCCGGGTCGCTATATCCTGGTCGACCATGCGCTGTCGCGGATGGAAAAAGGCCTGGCCGGTTTCCTCCACGTCGTCGGCAAGGACAATCCTGACGTGTTCCGCACCGCCAGCAAGCCGGACGCCGACTCGGGTCATTGATCGGCAGGTTTGATGACAAGACCCGCAGCTTGCGGGTCTTTTGTCGTTGTTGTTTTGCGTTGTTATTCTGAATATTGAAAAGGGCCGCCATGCTGACGACCAAGATCGACCGCCGCGAGTTTCTCAAGCGCCTGCCGCTGTTCGCCGACTTTTCGGCGCAAGAGCTGACCACGCTGGCTGCAGGGACGCAGGAGCTATATCTGCCGCGCGGCGCGCCGATTTTCCGGCGTGGCGATCCGTGCCGCGGTTTTCACGTCGTCATCTACGGCCAGGTCAAGCTCGGCTTCCTGTCGGTGCAGGGCGACGAGAAGATCGTCGAGATCATCGGCCCTGGCTTCAGCTTCGGCGAAGCGCTGATGTTCATGGAGAAGCCGTATATCGTCGGCGCCACCGCGGTGGCCGACAGCATGCTGCTCCACATCGGTAGTGTAGCCGTGTTCGCCGAGCTGGAACACAACCCGGCGTTCGCGCGCCGTATGCTGGCCGGCATGAGCCGCCGCCTGCATGGCCTGATCAAGGACGTCGAATCGTATTCGCTGCGCTCGGGCAGCCAGCGCATTGTCGGCTACCTGCTCAAGGACGAACCGGAGGGCGACGGCTCGCAGGTTACGCTCACTGTGAGCAAGAAGCTGCTGGCCTCGCGCCTGAACCTGACGCCGGAGTATTTTTCGCGCGTGCTGCACGACCTGTCCGAGCGCGGCATGATCGCAGTGAAAGGCCGGCAGATCACCATCCTCGATATCGAGCGGCTGCGCGGCTATGAAGGCTGAAACGAGGCCTTGATTGCGCGGCTGCGCACGACCGCGCGGCGCAGGTCGAGCGCCAGCAGCGCACTGGCTACTGCCAGCAGCGCGCTAGCGGGGCGCCCCAGCCAGGCCGGCAGCAAGGACGCGCCCAGCAGCGCGGCGAGCGCCGCGGCATGCCACCAGAACTGGCGCCGCGCCAGCGCATCGGGCAGGATCAGGCGGACCGGCGGCACCTCTCCTTTTTTTGCGCGCGGGTCCTGCTGCAGGTGATACCACAGCAGGAAAGGCACGATCTTGTACAGCATGCCGTTGACGGCGCCGATGGCGAAGCCGCCGATGAACAGGATGCCGGTGGCCAGCGCGGCTTGTGGCTGCGGCGCCAGCAGGTACAGCAGCGCGCTGCCGGCCAGGCTTCCCAGCGCCAGGCGCCAGTACAGCGTGGTGGCGTCGGCCTCGCGCTTGCGCGTGGCCAGCAGCTGCGCGCTGAGCGCGGCAAAGGCGAGCAGTGCGGCGCACAGCAAGGCTGCGGCCAGGCCGGCGCCGCCGGCGCCGGCGATCACCGCGGCGCTCCATGCCGCCAACAGCGCGGCCAGCAGGCATGGCGCCCAGCGCGTCACCGGCGCCGGATACATGCGCGCCGATTGGAACATCGGAATGACCTGGAACGCCACGCCGACCACCAGCGTGCCGACCCAACCGAGCAGGCCCCAGGCGGCGTGCAGGTCGGCCAGCATCGGCACGGGCGCGGCCAGCAGGCCGCCGAAGGCCAATGCCAGCGTCACCCCGAGTACCAGCGTGACGACAAGGCCGGCCACGGCCAGGCGCATCCCGCGCACCATCGGCATGGCCGGCGGCGGCGCCCTGCGCGCGAGTGTTTTCAAAATGGCGGCGACAAGGATGGCAAAGGCGCCGGAAGCGCACAGCGCGGCCGGCAAAAAGAGAAACGCGAGGTTGGCGGCCAGCGCGGCGGACAGCAGCAGGGCGCCCAGCGCCAGGCCGCACCAGGACAGCGTGGCGGCAGCGCGGCTGAGCGTCAGCGCGCTGCCGGTCACCACGGGAATGAGCTGCAGGATCGAGCCGGCCATCGCCATGCCGAGGTAGCCCAGCGTCAGCAGGTGCGTGGCGCCCAGCGCCGGCGCCGACCAGCGCGAGCCGAACGCGTTCTCGCCGGCGCCAAACAGCAGCAGCGCGGCGAGCACGCCGAACCATGGCGCCGCCAGCAGGAAACGCAGCGGCAGGCCCGGCGCCGGCGACAGCGCGTAGGCGAGGGAGCGCTGCATCAGCGCTCCTGGATCACGATCTGATACAGGCCGGGCTCGGGTTCGGTGCTGCTGTAGCGGTAGTTGTTGGTCTCGAGGATGCGATACAAAGGGTGCGGCTCGCGCTCGATCAGCATGCGGATCTGCTGGCCGGCCAGCAGATCCGCTAGCGCATCGAGTACGCGCTCCATCGGCTCCGGCGGATACAGGCCGCGCAGGTCGAGGAACACTTCAGTGGGATTGGTTGGCTGTGGCATGGGGTCATAGGAGGAAGTGGGTGTCACGTTACAGGCAGCGATAGCGCCGCGGCAGGCAGCAGCGCCGACAGCGGCACCTGGTCGAGCCGCGCGAAAAAGGCGGCGGTCGCCTCGGCCAGCAAGCCGTTGAGGCGGCAGCGGCCGGCCAGCACGCAAGAACTGGCCGCTTCGGAAAAACAGTCGACCATCTTGAAATCCGGTTCGGTCATGCGGATCACCGCGCCAAGCATGATCTGCTCCGGCGGGCGCGCCAGCTGGATGCCGCCGGCACGTCCGCGCAGCGTGGTTAGCACGCCGTCGATGCCAAGCTGGTGAGCGATCTTGCAAAGGTGATTGTACGAGATGCGATGGATGTCGGCGATCTCGCGCACGGTGATGATCTTGCCAGGGTTGACGCCCAGGTGCATCAGCAGGCGCAAGGCATAGTCGGTGTAGTCGGTCAGGCGCATGGCGATGTTTCCCGTTCCGGATGAAAAAGGCCGGCGCCCGCAATGGGCGCCGGCCAGCTTTTACTTCACCGCGGCCAGCGCTGCGGCGGCCAGCTTGCGCGCGGGGCGGTTCTGGTACACCAGGCGCCACATGAACACGATGAGGAACATGACGCCGATCGAGAACACGATGTCGCCCGGTACGCGCAGCCACACCATCGTCTCCATGAAGCTCGAGTGGACAACTTCCGGCGAACGGGCGTACCAGACGCCGCGCGTGACGCTGGCCCAGGCCTGGTAGATGCCGGCAGGGACCAGCGACATGAATACCATCATCGCCAGGCCGAGGTTAAGCAGCCAGAACATCGGGCGAAGGGCCTTGTCGGACCAGGCCAGGCGGTCGGACAGGCCGCGCAGGCAGAACAGCAGCAGGCCGATGCCGAGCATGCCGTACACACCGAACAGCGCTGCGTGACCGTGCGCCGCCGTCATGTTCATGCCCTGCATGTAGTACAGCGCGATCGGTGTGTTGATCGTGAAGCCCAGCAGGCCCGCGCCGACGGTGTTCCAGAAGCCGACCGCGATGAAGCACAGGATCGGCCACTTGTAGGCTTGTACCCACGGCGCGGCCTGCGAGCGCTGGTAGTTGCGGTACGCTTCGATGCCGATGATCGACAGTGGCACCACTTCGAGCGCCGAGAACATCGAGCCGATCGCGATCACCGACGTCGGGGTGCCGGTGAAATACAGGTGGTGCAATGTGCCGAGGATGCCGCCGAACAGGAACACGATCGTCTCGAGCACGATGGCGCTGTTGGCCGACGCGGCGCGGATCAGGCCCAGGCGCGTGAACAGCAGGGCGATGACGGCGGTGGCGAACACTTCGAAGAAGCCTTCGACCCACAGGTGCACCAGCCACCAGCGCCAGTACTCGACCATCGAATAGTGGGTGGTGCGGCCCCAGGCCAGCGAAGTGGCGTAGAAGCCGCCGATGCAGACCGCGGCGAGGAACACCATGGCGATCAGGCCGCGGCTCTCCGACGGCTTTTTCAGCGCCGGCCACAGCCCGCGTCCGAGCAGCGTGACCCAGAACAGCAGACCGACGAACAGCAGGATCTGCCAGATGCGGCCCATGCTGGTAAATTCCAGGCCCTGGTTGCCGATCCAGAAGGCGAAGTCGACGCCCTGCTTTTGCAGGGTGCCGATCCAGCCGAAAGCGGTTGAACCGACCACGATGAACAGCAGCGCGTAGAACAGCACGTTGACGCCGAGCGCCTGGTACTTCGGTTCATGGCCCGAGATGGCCGGCGCGATATACAGGCCGGTGGCCAGCCAGGCGGTGGCGATCCACAGCACCGCGAACTGGGTGTGGATGGTGCGGCTGACCGTGTACGGCAAGATATCGGCGAGCGGGAAGCCGAAGAAGCTGTTTCCTTCGACCGAGTAGTGGGCGGTGATGATGCCCATGCCTACCTGGGCCAGGATCAGGCCGGCGACGACGAAGAAGTACTTGCGCGTCGCCTTCATCGACGGCGTCGGCTTCAGGTCGAACAGCGGGTCGTTCTTCGATGGCGTCGGGTCGCCTTCTTCCTTGTGCATCGAATGGAAGAAGATCATGCCGGCGATCGCGGCGATCATCAGGATGACGCTGGCGATCGACCACATGCCTGCGCCGGCGGTCGGCGTATTGCCAACCAGTGGCTCGTGCGGCCAGTTGCTGGTGTACGACAGGTTGCTCTGGCCCGGACGGTCGGTCGAGGCGGCCCATGAGGTCCAGAAGAAGAACGCGGTGAGGGACTCGCGGTCCGACGCTTTCGGCAGCGAGTTCGGCGTCATCGCGTACTGCTCGCGCAGCGCGTCGAGCGAGGCGGCGTCGCCGAACAAATCGTTGAAGTGGGCGGCGGTGCGGCGCACGGCTTCGGCGCGGATCGTCGACAGCGTCAAGGTGCCGGTGGCGGCGTCATAGGTATTGGCGCGCAGTTCGTTCTTGACCGTGACGTCGACGCGCGCCTTGTCGCCGATTTCAAGTTCGGCATACTTGCGCTCATGATCGCGCTGCGAGACCAGCTCCTGCAGCGCCAACGCCTCGCGGTGCAGCCAGTCGGCCGACCAGTCGGGCGCCAGGTAACTGCCGTGGCCCCAGACGGTGCCGAGCTGCTGGCCGCCGGCCGCCAGCCATGCCTGCTGGCCATACTGGACGTTCTCTTTCGTGTAAAGTACCGTGCCTTCGGTACTGCTTACCTGGATTGGGATGGGCGGCGCTTCGAGGTAGATTTCGCGGCCGACCCAGAGGAGGGCGGCGAACGAAAATACGCAGATGACCGCTAGCCAGGTCCATAGTTTGCGCGTGGCGTGCATACGATTCCTTATTGATGTTGTAGGTGTAAAGGGATGAGGACTAAGATGCATTTTATTTGCATGTTTTGGATGGTGCAAACCCGCTGTGTGGTCAAAACTAATCCAGATTAAGAATTTCGCAGGACGGCTCGGCGGCGGGAAATCGCACGTTGATAACGCCAGGAAAGCCGATGGTAGTGGGAACGAGGCGCCGCCGCCCATGATGTAGATCAAGTTTGCGCAAGAAGAACTGTTGCATGCAAATAAAGCTCCCACGCGCACATTTCGCCTTGTCGCCCCGAGTTGGCGTCACTACCATGGGTGCCGTTGCGGCTCGCCGTTGGCTTGCCATCGCGCCGCTGAAATGACACACGGGAGAACAATCATGATCCACACCGACGCGCCGATCCAGGCGAATCCGGCATCGCCGGCGGTCCACTTCGACGCGGCCCTGATCGCCAAGATGAGCCAGCAAGGGCCGCGCTATACCTCGTATCCGACGGCCGATCGCTTCCGCGCCGGCTACGGCCACGCCGACTATGCCGCCGTCGTCGGCCAGCTAGGCGAAGCGGCGCCGCGCCTGCCGCTGTCGCTGTACCTGCACATTCCGTTTTGCGAGTCGCTGTGCTACTACTGCGCCTGCAACAAGATCATCACCAAAGAGCACGACAAGGCCGCCATCTACCTCGAGTACCTCAAGCGCGAGATCAGCATGCAGGCCGCCTTGCTCGGCCGCGAGCAGCGCGTCGAGCAACTGCACCTGGGCGGCGGCACGCCGACCTACCTGTCGGACGAGCAGATGGCGTCGCTGATGGCGCACCTGGCCAGCTGCTTCGAATTCGCTGACGGCGACAGCGGCGAATACTCGATCGAGATCGACCCGCGCACGGTCGACCGCGAGCGCATCCTCTCGCTGCGGCGCCAGGGCTTCAACCGCCTCAGTCTCGGCGTGCAGGACTTCGACCCCGAAGTGCAGAAGGCGGTCAACCGCATCCAGCCCGACGCGCTCACGCTCGACGCCATCGGCGCCGCGCGCGAGGCGGGCTTTGGTTCGATCAGCATCGACCTGATTTACGGCCTGCCTAAGCAGAGCCTGAAAACGATCGGCGAGACGCTGGCCAAGGTGGTGCTGGCCAGTCCCGACCGGATCTCGATCTACAACTACGCCCACATGCCGCAGCTGTTCAAGTCGCAGCGCCTGATCGTCGACGCCGACCTGCCGAGCGACTCCGACAAGCTGGCCATGCTCGGCCTGTGCATCGAGCGCCTGACCGCCGCCGGCTACATTTACATCGGCATGGACCATTTCGCCAAGCCGGACGACGAGCTGGCGGTGGCGCAGCGCAGCGGCCAGCTGCACCGCAACTTCCAGGGCTACTCGACGCATGCCGACACCGACATGGTGTCGTGCGGCGTGTCGGCCATCAGCGCCGTCGGCGATTCGTACTGCCAGAACGAGAAGTCGCTCGAGCGCTATTACGCCGCGCTCGACGAAGGCCACCTGCCGGTGGCGCGCGGCATCGAGCTCACGCGCGACGACGTGATCCGGCGCGACGTCATCGGCCGCCTGATGTGCGATTTCGCGCTGAGCGTGCGGTCGGTCGAGCGCGCGCACGGCATCGAATTCGGCGTCTACTTCGCCGCCGAACTGCGGCGCCTGCGCGAATTCGAAGGCGATGGGCTGCTTGACATCAGCGACGCCGGGTTGACCGTGACGCCGGCCGGGCGCCTGCTGGTGCGCAACCTGTGCATGGTGTTCGACAAATACTTCGGCACGTCCAACGACATTGCGCTGCAGCGCATGCGCTACTCGAAAACCATCTGAACTGCGCGATTCTTAAACCAGTTCAAGCAATGGCCCGCCGCTTCGCATGCCCGCTGGCCAGTCGTGGGTGCGGCGCTCTACAATGGTTTTGCCGCATCCGCGGCTTTCCCGGAGATGTACATGAAGAACTTGATTTCCGCTGCGCTCGCGTGCGCGGCCCTCGCTCTGGGCGCACCTGCCCAGGCAAACGCCGACCTGGCAAAAACCAAGAACTGCATGGGTTGCCATGCGATGGACACCAAGGTGCTCGGTCCCGCCTTCAAGGAAGTGGCGGCCAAGTACAAGGGGCAGAAGGACGCCGAGACCAAGCTCGTCGCCAGCATTTCAAAAGGCAGTACGGGTACGTGGGGCGCCATGGCGATGCCGCCTAATCCGGTAAGCGCGGCCGAAGCCCAAACGCTGGCCAAGTGGGTGCTCGCACAAAAGTAGCCGTCGGTCTTGCAGGTGTGGGTAATGAAGCATGTCCGCGCCGCGACGAATACAGCAAACCTAAAGACCGTCGTTCCCGCGCACGCGGGAAGTCGGGTCCGCCAATGGCGGGCACGACGGTTTTTCGAGCTGTGGTTCTGCAACAGCCCCGCCTGCGCGCGCGTTAGCCGCAGCTACCGATGTAGTGGCATTCGCTGCAATGGCTGCAGCCATCGACCTTGTGCAGCGCGTGCGCGCCGCAGTCCGGACACTTGCGTCCCGCGTGCGTGCGCTGCGCCGGCGCGCTCTGGACCGCGCGGTACGACGTGTCGGCCGCGCCGCCGGCCAGCTGGCGCGCCAGTTCCACGGTCGGCACCTGGTCGCCGTTCTGGTCCAGGAACCCGCGCCGGATCAGCACCCGCTGCAGCATGAAGGCAATCGCCGCGACCTCCGAGTCGTGATACATCGGCACCTCGCTGCCATCGGCGCGCGTGAAACTGCCGCAGCGAACCGGCCCCTTCTCCCACACCACTTCGCGCATGTCCGCCAGCGCCCGCGCCACCGAACTGCCGGCGCGCGCCGCCAGCGACAGCAGCCGCATCGTCGAGGTGATCCACTGCTGGCCGTCGCTGCGCTGGTTGGCCGGCATGAAGAACTCGAACGGCCGCTCGATCACCACCGGCAGGCCGTCCAGCCGTCCTTCGGCGCGGATGAAGCTGACCGTCAGATACGCCGCCTTCGGCCCCTCCTGTGTTGTGTAGCGCACCTTGCAGGTGACCGATTCGAGTTCGCCCGATGGCCGGCTGTCGAAGCGCCGGCGCAGCGGATCTTCATCGGGCAGGACCGCCGACGACGGCGCCGGCGCCACACTGAGCACGCTGGCCAGGCCGGCGT
This sequence comes from Massilia sp. TWR1-2-2, assembly GCF_049897565.1. Classification (NCBI taxonomy): domain Bacteria; kingdom Pseudomonadati; phylum Pseudomonadota; class Betaproteobacteria; order Burkholderiales; family Oxalobacteraceae; genus Massilia; species Massilia sp. TWR1-2-2. The sequence continues at coordinate 129,095 of NZ_JAFCWM010000004.1, forward strand.
TGGGCCGATACGTCGCCAATCCCTTCAGGCCAGCGCGCCAGGCATCGCGGTACAGGTCCTTGAAGTCGGCGTACGGATAATCGGCCGGCACGTTGACGGTTTTCGAAATCGCCGTGTCGATGAACGGCTGCACCGCCTGCATCATGCCCAGGTGGTCGCGCGCCGCCATCTGCAAGGCGGTGACGAATTGCGCGGGCAGGGCGGCGTCGTTGCTGACGTCGTGGCCGAGGTGGCGGTACAGCCGCCACGCGTGGTCCGCCACCTCGTAGCTGCGGGTGCCGCCATCGGCCATTCGCTTCTTGCGGTAGTAGACCCACGAGAAAGCCGGCTCGATGCCGTTCGACGCGTTGTCGGCGAACGCCAGCGTGATCGAACCGGTCGGCGCGATCGACAGCAGGTGCGAATTGCGGATGCCATGTTGAGCGATGCGCGCGCGCAGCGTCGGCGGCAGGCGCCCAATGAACTGGCCGGCCAGGTAGGCCTCGGCGTCGAAGCGCGGGAACGGGCCTTTTTCAATCGCCAGGTCGATCGAGGCGTTATAGGCGGCGTCGCGCAGGTCCTCGGCGATGCGTGCGGCGAGCGCGCGGCCGGCATCGCTGTCGTAGGCGACGCCGAGCATCACCAGGGCGCTGCCGAGACCGAGGAAGCCCAGGCCCACGCGCCGCTTGGTGCGACCTTCTTCGGCCTGCTGCGGCAGCGGCCACTCGGTGGCGTCGAGCGCCAGGTCGAGCATGCGCACGCCGACCGCGGCCACCTCGCGCAGGCGCGCGAAGTCGATCGCCGCCTGCGCCGTGAATGGCGCGTCGACAAAACGGGTCAGGTCGATCGAGCCCAGGTCGCAGCAGCCGTACGGCGGCAACGGCTGCTCGCCGCAGGGATTGGTGGCGCACAGCTGCTCGGCGTAGTACAGGTTGTTTTCGGCGTTGATGCGGTCGATGAACAGCACACCCGGTTCGGCATGGTCGTAGGTCGACTGCATCACCGCCTGCCACAGCAGGCCGGCGTCGAGCGTGTGGAACACCCACTTGCCGTCGGCGCGCTGGCTGGCGCCGGCGGCGATCTGGTCGTCGGACGGCTCGGCCGCGTGCACCAGGTCGAACGGCTGCTGGTCTTCCAGCGCCTGCATGAAGGCGTCGGTCACCGCGATCGACAGGTTGAAGTTGGTGAAGGCGCCGTCATGCTTGGCCGTGATGAAACGTTCGATATCCGGATGGTCGATGCGCAGTACGCCCATCTGGGCGCCGCGGCGCGCGCCGGCCGATTCGACCGTCTTGCAGGAAGCGTCGAACACTTCCATGTACGACACCGGCCCGGATGCGCGCGAATGGGTGCCCTTGACCTTGCTGCCGCACGGGCGGATGGCGCTGAAGTCGTAGCCGACGCCGCCGCCGCGGCGCATCGTCTCGGCCGCTTCGGCGACGGCGGTGTAGATGCCGGGCAGGCCGTCGTGCCAGCCGGTGACAGAGTCGCCCACCGGCTGCACGAAGCAGTTCATCAAGGTCGCCTTCATGCCCATGCCGGCCGCCGAGTTGATGCGGCCGGCCGGAATGAAGCCTTGCTGCTGCGCCCACAGGAACCGCGCGGCCATCGCTTCGCGCAGCTCCGCGCTTTCGTACTGCGCCAGCGCGTGGGCCACGCGCTCCTGCACCGCGGCGATGGTGTTTTCGCTGCCTTTGGCGTACTTCTCGCACAACACGTCGATCGACACTTCCTGCGCCGGAAGGGACCGGCCAAACATTTTTTCGCTCGCGTTCATTCTTGTCCTGAGTATAGTGTGCTGGCCGCCACGACGGCGCCAGCGCATCCACTATCGGCGAAGCGCCGACGAAAGTCCTTGAAGCAGGCTAAGGATTCAGGCACGAAACGCGAACCGTCAGGCGTGGCGCCGATGGCCTAGCGAGTACGCCCCGGCCCAGGTGGCCGCTGAAACGGCGTCAGGCGCTGCAGGAACAGGTCGAACGCGCCAAGGTCGAAGGCATCGATCGCGTTCTTGAAAAGCAAACCGAGTTCGGTGTCGCCTTCGAGCGACAGGCGGCGCCGGAAGAACAGGCTGTCCGGGTCTTCCTCGCGGCGCGCCAGCAGCCACAGGTCGTGCAGCGCCGCGGCGATAGCCAGGTCCGGCGTGGCGCCGGGGCCGTGCGCCGTGAAGCCGCGCCCGCGCCAGCTGACGTTGAAAGCGACGCCCATATCGCTGACGCGCAGCTGCAGCAGTTTGCCTTCCAGCCCGGCGCGGGCATCGGCCGCCAGTTGCGGCGCCAGCGTCGCGTTGAGCAGGCGCGCGAACAGCCACGAGCCGGGATAGGCGGGCAGGCGCGCGAGCACGCTGCCGATCGACGGCGCCAGGGGCCGGCGCTGGCGCCAGTTCATGCCGCCACCTGCAGCATGCCGCTCTGGCCGTACCAGTAGCCGTTGCACGGCGGCCCTGGCAGCGAAGGCGCCAGCAGCTTGCGCGCCTCGTCCGGCGCCAGCAAGCCGCGCCGGGCCTGGTCGTAGATGTCGAGCAGCGGCGCGGTGCCGCTGGCCTGCGGGCTGATGCGCAGCACGTCGACGCCGGTCGCGGCCAGTTGGTCCAGTTCGCCGATCAGGCACTGCACCGACGACGACTGCGTCTGGGTGCCGTTCAGTACCAGGAACGGCGCCTGTTCGCGGGTGCGCAGCAGCAGGCCGTCCGGGTGATCGAGGCAGCTGAACTGGCAGTCGTCTTTCGGCAGGTTGCGGTTTCGGGCGGTGAAGCAGCGCGCCGAAAACGCCAGCGGCATGCGCCCGTGCGCGAAGATCTCGGTTTCCATCGCCGCCGGCCCGTCGCGCAGCACGTCGACCAGCTGGTCGCGCCCCATTTCCAGCGGCAGCACTCAGCGCGCCGCGCCCAGTTCGGCCAGCACCGCCAGCGCCGGCCCGTTGTACAGGTTCAGGTGCGGCCCGGCGACGAATGGCGCGCCCGGCGCCAGGCTGTGGACGGCGCCGAAGTCGTTCGCCTCGACCAGGTAGCGGCCGTTGGTGGCGATCTTGCGCAGCGCCGTCACTTCGCTGGTCGACTCGATCAGGGCCTGGGTCGAGAACACGGCCTGCTTGCCGGCGGCGGCCAGCATGTCGGCGACGTCGAACCAGTCGCTCAGCTTCATCTCGTGGCGGCGCGAGCAGACCGTCTCGCCGAGGTAGACGATGTCGGCCGGGCCTGCGGCTACCTGCTGGTAAAAATCAAACATGACGGCGCGAGGCCAATAGGTCAGGACGGGGCCAAGGGCCAGCTTCAACATGGGACAGACTCCGTTGGTGGTTATTTCCAGGCGCGGTGATAGGCGCCGAGGGTATGCTGCTGGCCTTCGGCGACTTTGCCGAGGGCGGCCATCCAGGCCGGATGGACCGAGTAGCGCGCCAGGTTGTCGCGGCAGGCGTCGAGCGCTTCGCGCCACACCCGCGTGACCTGCGCCACGTAGGCCGGACTGCGCTGGCGGCCCTCGATCTTCACCGCGCGCACGCCGGCGGCGATCAGTTGCGGCAGCAGTTCGAGCGTATTCAGGCTGGCCGGTTCCTCGATCGCGTAGTAGCTCTCGCCCTCGACCTCGAAGCGGCCCTTGCACAGCGTGGGATAGCTGGCATTTTCGTCCTGGCCGTAGCGGTCGATCAGCACGCCGTTCAGGCGCGCCTCCAGGCCTTGCGGGGCGTTTTGCCAGCGCACCGCCTTGGCTGGCGAGCAGACGCCGTGGGTGTTGGGCGATTCGCCGGTGGCGTACGACGACAGCGCGCAGCGGCCTTCGACCATCACGCACAGGCTGCCGAATCCGAACACTTCGATGTCCACCGGCGTGTTGGCGATCAGCTGGCTCACCTGCGCCATCGACAGCACCCGCGGCAGCACCGCGCGTGCGATGCCGAAATGCCGATGGTAGAAATTGATCGCCTCGAAATTGGTGGCCGAGCCCTGTACCGACAAGTGCAGCGGCAGCGCCGGGTGATGTTCGGCGACCCATGCCATGAGCGCCGGATCGGCGCAGATCAGGGCGTCGGCGCCGGCTTCGGCGGCGCGCGCGGCGGCGCTGCGCCATGCGCGCCAGTTGCCGGCCTGGGGATAGGTATTGAGCGCGACGAGTACCTTGCGGCCGCGCTGATGGGCGTAGGCGATGCCCTCGGCGATGGCCTCGTCGTCGAAATTGAGGCCGGCAAAATTGCGCGCATTGGTGGCGTCGCGAAAGCCCAGGTAGACGCAGTCGGCGCCGTTATCGACGGCGGCCCTGAGCGCGGGCAGGCTGCCGGCCGGGCATACCAGCTGCGGCACGTCGGCGTGAGTGTGTGGTGTCACTGGTGTCATTGGTCGATTCGATTGCAAGAGGTCAGAGTGCCGGTTCGAGCTCGCGCGAGCGTGCCAGCGTGAGTGGGGCGGGGGCGCTTTGCTGCAGGCGCCGCACGCCGTTGACGAAGCGCCCGAGCGTGTCGGAGACGACGCCGCGCGGAATCATCACTTCGATCAGCTCGAAGCGCCCGCGCCGCGCCAGCGCCGCATCGAGGGCGGCGCCCAGTTCGGCGCGGGTGGTGACGCGGCAGCCGTTGCCGCCCAGGGCCGGCGCCACGTCGGCGAAGTGCCAGTCGCTCAGGTCGGTGAAGCCGGCGGCCGGCTCGAACGCGCGCAGCATCTCCCAGCTGCAGTTGTTAAAGACGATGACGATCGGGTCCCAGCCGTAGCGCTGGCAGTTGCCCAGCTCCCAGCCGGTCATCTGGAAAGCGCCGTCGCCGACCAGGATCACCGGCCGGCCGGCGCCGCCTGCCTGCAAGCCAAGGCCGGCCGGCACGCCGTAGCCCATGGTGGCGTAGTAGCCCGGCGCCACCAGCGCCGTGTGCGCGATGTCGAGCGCGGTAAACAGGCAGTCGCCGATGTCGGCCGCCAGCGGCAGGCCGGGATGCGCCGCCAGCACGTCGTTGACGGCGCGCGCGATGTCGCGCGGCGCGATGGGTGCTGCGTCGCGCGGCAAGTCATGCGGATACGCGGGCGGCGCCAGCGCGCTCGCTTGCGTGCCGACCCGCCGCCCGTGTTCGAGCAGCGCGTCCACCAGCGCCTCGAGCGGCATCCCGGGGTAGACCTGGTAATCCATGCTGACGGCGCCGTCGTGCGCATGGATGCTGGCGTGCAGGTCGATGGTCTTGCCCGACGCGCCGAAGTTGGTGTCGGAGACGATCACGCCGAGCATGAACAGCGCGTCGGACTGCTCGACCGCGGCCGACAGCGCGGCCGGTCCGGCCACGCCGAGGTAGGTGCCGAGCAGCGCCACGTCGGTATCGGCCAGCAGGCCGCGGCCCATGAACGTGGTCGCCACCGGAATGTTGAGCAGTCGCGCCAGGCGCGCGACCTTGTGCTCGATGCCGTAGCGGCGGATTTCGACGCCCACCAGCAGCAGTGGCGCGCGCGCCTGCGACAGCCGCGCCAGGATCGCCTCGGTGCAGGCGGCCAGCGCGCGCGGCTGCGCGGCGGGCGGCGCCAGGCGCGGCACCGGCGCGCATGGCATCAGGACCATGTCGCGCGGCAGTTCGATATACACGGGGCGCGAATGGGCCAGGCAACTGGCCAGCACGCGCGCGATGTCCGCCGGCGCGCGCGCCGGGTCGTCCAGCACCACCTGGTCGCAGCTAATCTCGCGGAAGATGGCCAGTTGCGAGTCGAGCGTCTTGGCCTGGTGGTGCAGCAGGTAGCCGCTGCGGCGCTCGGCGGCGCCGGGCGCCCCGGAAATGACCACCAGCGGCACCTTTTCGGCGTACGAGGAGGCCACCGCGTTGACCATGTTGAGGGCGCCGGCGCCGTAGGTCACCGCCGCCACGCCCAGCCGGGTGTGGTAGCGCGCCGCCGCGTCGGCGGCAAAGCCGACCCCGGGCTCGTGGCTGAGGGTGAACATGGGAAGTATGGCGGTCGTCTCGACCTGGCGAAAGAAGGCCAGGATGAAGTCGCCCGGGATGCCGAAAATTTCGCGGGCGCCGTGCTTGTGCAAAGCGTGCAGAAGTGCCTGTGACAGGTTCATGGGGGCTCGATGAAGGGCGGGCCAGCCCGTGCCGGCCCACACGCAATGTACCGCGGGCCGCCACTGTGGCGCCTTAACCTGAGATAAGCAAAGGCGAGCCGGTGTCGAGTGCGACCAGCGGGGAATCGAAGTGGCCGTGGCGCTGCCCGGGGCCGGCCGTTACAGCCGGGGCGGTGCGAGGGGGCGCTACAACTAAGGCTGGGGGGGCAGGTGCGCGTTGCGCGGCCTCCAGGACATTTGCCCCAAGACCGTGGTCCTTGCCGCCACTGAGTGTATACTTCGGGCCGTCACGATCAGATGGTAAAGCTTCATGTCAGTAGAAAAAAATGCGGCGAGCCGCGAGCAAGAGGCGCAGACGCGCGTCGCGCAGCGGTCGCCGCCTCCGTTGGCGGCATCTCGGCCGACATCGCCCGAAGACGCGATCGCGCGCAAGCAGGCCCGCGAACAGCGCGATGCACAGGTTCGCGGCGTCACGTCGATCGGCGCCATGCGCAATGCGATCAAGCGTGTGGCGCGCGATTTGCCAGTCATTACCGCGGTGCCGCGCTTAGGCGTCCTCGATGCCAAGGCGTTCCGTGTTCAGGCGGCACGAGGGCTACCTTTCCTCATCTCCGGCATGGTTGAGCGCTGGCCGCTGTCGGCGCTGACGCCGCAAACGCTGCGCGAGCGCTTCAGCCATTTGTTGGTGCGCGCGCGGGTTGGCGACTACATCAACACCGCGTTCGCGGCCGACCGTGCCATGCAGGACATGACGATGCTCGAGTACCTCGACCTCGTCGCCGCCGGCGCCGGTGGCCTGCCGCCTTACCTGGGCAACCTGGAACTGCGCGAGCTCAATTCGCTGTGCTACTGGCCGGCGTATTTCAGCAAGATGGGTCCGCCGCGCTTCTGGCTGGGCCCGGCCGGAACGGTGACGCCGCTCCATTGCGACTACGACGACAACATCTTCGCGCAGATCTGGGGCACCAAGCGGATTTTCCTGGCGCCGCCGCATCACGACGAGTTCCTGTATCCCCGCGAGGCGAACGCCATCCTGTTCGGATCCCCGTTCGATCCCGAGGCGCCCGACTTTGACACATTCCCGCTGGCGCGCCAGGCGAGCACGTTCGAATGTATCGTCGGCCCGGGCGACATGCTGTACGTGCCGGCAGGCTGGTATCACCAGGTGCGCGCGCTGACGTTTTCGCTGTCGGCCAACCGGTGGGCGAGGGCAGTGCCGTATGCGTTGAGCGGCGAACCTTCGGTGGGCAATCCTCGATAGAGGTTCGCGCCGAATTCCAGCGGCCAAGCAGCGTCGCGTCGGTGGCCGTGTCAATGCCGAGTTTTTCCCGCCACTCCGGCTGATTGCGGCCTCGGCATGTCATCGAACAATAATAATTCGACAACACGCGGGAAGCTTGATATTATTGCACGACGCCCCTTCTCATCCCAGGACTGCGCCATGAAATCGTTCCTCTTTTCACCATTGCGCAGTATGGTCATGTCGACGTTGTGCCTGGCAATGATGTCCTGTGGTGGTGACGTGGCTTCCCCGCCGCCGACGCCAACTCGGACATTGGCCACACTGCAACAGGCAAGTCCGGCGCGCACAGCGGCCGATTACCACATGGTGTTGCAGCAAATTTATGTTGGCTATTTCGGCCGGCCGGCCGACCTGTCCGGTCTGAATTTCTATGGCAAGTTGTTTGCCGACGTACAGGCGCCGACCTCGCTGGTCGCCGTTGCCAACGCCTACTCCAGCAACGCGACCGTTCGGGCCGTAGTCGATAGCTTTGGCACCAGTTTTGAAAGTCAGGATCTCTACCCTGGCACCAATGACGCTTTTATTTCCGCCATTTATCGTAATCTGTTCAACCGCGCTCCCGATACCTCCGGCAAAGCCTTTTGGGTGGGGTTGCTTGACAAGAATTTGGTGACGCGTGGCGGTGCCGCGCTGGCGATCATGGGCGGCGCCCAGTCGACCGACATGCAATCGATCGTCAACAAGGCGAGCGTGGCATCTGCCTTCACAAGCGCGCTCAACAACCAGCAGCGCATTGCGGCGTATGCTGGCCTGGATGCAATACGGATGGCGCGCGCAATGCTGGCCAACATCGCCTTTGCCACCGATGCGGCGCGTTTCAGTCCTGCTATCGAGGCGACCGTACAAGCGCTGCTGGCCCACCCGGCCCCGCTGGCGAAACTGATGGTCGCCGCGGGCGGCGCGCACACCTTGGTCATTAACACTGACGCCAGCCTGTGGGCAAGCGGCTTGAATGCCTTTGGCCAGCTCGGCGACGGCACTACCACCGACCGCAGCACGCTGGTCCAGGTGGGCACCGGTTTCGTCCAGGCTGCCGCTGGAGACTACAAGAGCTACGGTGTCAAGCTCGATGGCAGCCTGTGGGCGTGGGGCGGCGGCTTCAATGGCAGCCTGGGCATAGCCGATACCATCTCGCTGCGCAATCCGACCCAGATCGGGACCGGCTACAGCACCGTATCGACGGTGGGAGACTTTACGCTGGCACTCAAGACCGATGGCAGTTTAATGTCGTGGGGTAAGAACGAAGTCGGTCAACTGGGCCTGGGGCATCGCGTCGACCGCCCGACGCCGCTGCTGGTGGGCACCGGCTACAAGGCCATTGCCGCGGGCTGGTATCACTCGCTCGCACTCAAGCACGACGGCACACTGTGGGCGTGGGGCAGCAATACCGGCGGAACGCTTGGCGATGGCACTAAGCTAGATCGTCTCGTACCGACCTTCATCGGCACCGGCTACAGCGCCATCGCCGCCGGGTCGGTCTCGGCCGCGATCAGGACCGACGGCTCGCTTTGGACGTGGGGCACCAGCGGGCGCGGCGCGCTTGGCGCTGGCGCAACGGTGACGCAGTCGCTTACGCCGCGCCAGATCGGCGTCGGCTTTGTTGAGGTGGCCACCGGGGAAGAACGCATGTTTGCGCGCAAAAGCGACGGCACGCTGTGGGCCTGGGGAGACTTCCAGTTTCTTAACAGCACCGACCCAGCCCAGTTCGTACCCCAGCAGATCGGCACGGGATATACATCGATCGTCGCCTCTGGCGATCACGCCCTGGGTATCTTGCGCGACCAGAGCCTGCGCGCCTGGGGCCGGAATGACCGTGGCCAGCTGGCCGATAACACCCACCTGGGCCGCACGGCGCCAAGCCCGGTCGACCTGAACAATTTTTCCAAGGCGACCGTGTTCGGCAACATGACCACCTTCAGCGGTACGGTGGCGATGGGAGCGGCTATCGGCAGTGCCGATATCAGTCTGTTCGACTTTGAAGGGCTGGTCGATTCAACCATCGCCGATGCGCAGGGCGGATGGATCTTGCCGCTGGCCGATATCCGGCGCAAGTTGACCGGACCGTTCGTGGTGCGCGCCAGGTTCACCCTCGGCGGACGCGAAATCAACTTGTTTTCAATTAGTACGGACAAGATCGGCGGCGACATCCGCATGAATATCACCCCGATTTCTGACATCATCACGCGCGGGTACGCCGCACCTGTCGTGCTCGGCGACGGCCCGGTTTCCGGACTGCCCAATGATGAAGAGAAACTGGCTGCCGCCACAACGGGTGTCAAGACCATGCTAGGGACGATGATGCCGCGCGATATCAACGACTTGATCAAGACTGGCTATGTGGCCGATCCGAACGCCAGCAGCTACGACGCGCTGCTGGAGCGCACCCGGGTCAGCTATGCCAACGGCAATGTCGCCATCGCCAACATCGGCGGTGAGCCAATGGCCACCGCCTCGCTGCAAGACGTGGCTCAAAACAAGGTTCCTTTAACCGAGGCGAGCATCATCAGCGACTCGGATCGTCTCCGTGCAATCGATATGCGCGGGCTGTTCACCGGCTCTTCGTGGGTGTTCCCGAATGAAAAGGGCGGCGTGCCCTTGATTGTGAATGCCGTCACAACGGGCGCGGCCATTGCCAAGCGCACACTGACCTTGGTGGTGCGCGGCAGCGGCATGGATAGAAACCATCCGATCAATGTGGTACTGCCCGATTGCGCTGATCTTCTGTTCGCGGGGGGGACAGAAACCGCCCGGACCTATACTTGTACGCCTCAGTCTGCCGGCAACAAGGTCGGCTACGTCGAGTCTTTCATCACCGGTCAGCGTCTATTTTCGTTCGCTGTCGATGTCCAGCCTCAGCCGCAACCGAAGCCCACCAGCTATTCGCCTTCCACGGCAGCCCTTGGCCAGCTCACGGTTTTCACGCTGTTCGGTACCGACCTGCGCAACGATATGTACATTGATTTGCCCAATTGCAGCCTGATGGTCATCCTTGCCGGCGGCTCGCTGACCGAGCAAAAATTTAGCTGCACCCCCAACAAGGCGGGCGCGGTAAAAGGTCAGATTTACAGCAATTATCGCGGCACGCTGCTCGGTTCCATGGACGTGACTATTTCCGGTAGCGGCGGAGCGTCCGGCACAGGCCTGAAGGGAACGTGGTGCACTGACACGGCCGGCAACCAGAACTGCTGGGTGTTCGACAACGAAACCGGCAGCAACACAGGCAAATTCTACCAACAATCGATCAATCAATACTCCGGCACGCTGACTAACACAATGACCTGGTCGACGGATGGACGATCGCTGACCTACCGGTTTACCAACTCGGCATTGACTAACAGCCCTTACGCTTACAACAAGCCGGTCAGCATGGCCGCAGTGACGTTTCCGTACACGTTGACCGCAACGGTATTCCGCTTCCAGAACATCGATTTTTACAGACAGTGAGTTTTGCACACATCGATGCCGACGCCCGCCGCCAATCTAAGCTGCTTACGGCGGCACACTGCGCGCCGTCGAAGCCGACACATTCACCCGCCGCCTCACCTGCGGCGCTTCCTCGCCCAGATGAAACGCCAGCTTGCGTTCGCGCAGCGACACGTCGCCCGCGGTCACCCGGTCGAAACGGCGCAGGTGCTCGGTCCAAGAGTCGTCGATCACCACTTCGGTGTAGCGCCCAGGCTCGGCGATGTCGCGCAGCAGCTGCCAGCCGAGCGCGCCCTGGCGCAGGCGGCTGCGCCGGCTCTCCTGCATCAGCGCGACAAATGCGTCGGCGCGCGCCGGGTCGATGATGTACTCGATGCTGAGCACGATGCGGCCGCGCCCGGGAGGCGCGTCGGCCACCGGCGCCTTGAACAACTGCGACGGCGTCAGGTCGTCGACCAGGCCGCGGTCCTGCACCAGGCGCAGCACCAGCAGCATCACCACGATGCCGCTGATGGCGGCATAAACAAGGCTGTGCTGCACGCTGTCGACGGTTGCCACCTGGCCCCACACGGCGGCACCCGCCGCGCTCGAACCCATCAGCGCCATCTGGTAGATCGACATGCCGCGCGCGCGCACCCAGTCCGGCAACGCCAGCTGCATCGACACGCTGAGCGAATTGGCGGTCGTGATCCAGGCCATGCCGGTCAGCACCATTGCGGCCATCGTCGCCGTCATGTCGCCGCTGACGGCGATCACCAAACTCATTGCTGCCTGCAACAGGGCGCCGTACAACACCAGCAGGTCGCGCGTGAGCGCCTGGCGCAAGCGCGGCAAAAACAGCACGGCGACAATCGCGCCGCCGCCCATGCAGGCAAGCAGCGCCGTGTAAGTGGCGGCGCCGCCGTCGAGGTTGCGCGCCACCAGCGGCAGCAGCGCCATCAGGCCGGCCGAATGAAAGAAGAACACCGCGATGCGCGCCAGCACGGCCTTGACCCGCGCCGACTGGCTGACGAACTGGATGCCGACCCGCATCGCGCGGCCGAAGCGCTCGCGCCCCAGCGGGCTTGGCACATGCTCGCGGCGCCAGCGCATGATGACGAAGCCAGCGGCGACCGACAGCACGGCGTTGAGCACGAACACGTATGCGGTGCCGACGCTGGCGATCAGCGCGCCGGCAATGAGGGGGCCGGCGATGCGCGACGCATTCATCGCCACGCCGTTCAGCGCCAAAGCGGCCGGCAGTTGCGGGCGCGGCACCAGTTCGGGCACGATTGCGGCAAACACCGGCCAGCGCATCGCCAGGCCGATGCCGTTGGCGAACGTAAGCGCCAGCAGCAGCGGCGGATTCATCACGCCCGACAGCACCACCAAGCACAGCAGCAGCGCCACGGCGGCCACCCAGAACTGGGTGACGATGAAGTAGCGGCGCCGGTCGAGGATGTCGGCCAGCGCGCCGCTCGGCACGCCGAGCAGGAACACCGGCAAGGTAGCGGCGGTCTGCACCAGCGCCACCCAGATCGGCGCGCTCGTCAGCGACGTCATCATCCACGCCGCGGCCACGTCGTTCATCCACATGCACAGGTTGGCAACTAGCCAGGTGCTCCACAGCATGCGGAACACCGGGTGGACCAGCGGCGCCAGCGCCTCGGGATGGTTAGCAGCGGACAAATTATTCCGGGCGAGGGGCCTGGCCGATGGCGCATTCGAAGGTGGCGACGCCGTCGACGCCGCCGCGCACGCGGTCGCCCGGCTGCAAGGCGCCGACGCCGGCCGGCGTGCCGGAGAAAATCAGGTCGCCCGGCGCCAGCGTGACGAAGCGCGAGATATGGCTGATGATGTCGGCCACCGGCCAGATCAATTCGTCGAGCGTGCCTTGCTGGACCACGGCGCCATTGACCTCCAGCCAGATGCGGGCGCCGGCCGGGTGGCCGACTTCACTGACCGGATGGAGCGCGCTGCACGGCGCCGACGCGTCGAAACCCTTGGAGAAGTCCCATGGGCGGCGCAGGTCCTTGGCCACCGCCTGTATGTCGCGCAGCGTCAGGTCGAGCCCGACGCCGTAGCCCCACACCGTCGACAGTGCATCGGCCGGCGCGATGTTGGCGCCGCCGGCGCCGAGAGCGACCACCATTTCCACTTCATGATGCAGGTCGTTCGTTGCGGGCGGGTAGGGCAGCGTGCCCTGGGCGTCGACGACGGCGTCGGCGGGCTTCATGAAAAAGAACGGCGGTTCGCGGTTTGGATCGTTGCCCATCTCGCGGGCGTGGGCGGCGTAATTACGGCCGACACAAAACAGGCGGCGGATCGGGAACCTGGCGCTGCTGCCGGCGACGGCGATGGACGGCGTGGCCGGTGGTGATATTACGTATTCGGTCATGGGATTCCTCATCAAGGCGGCAGCACGATCAGTGCTCGCTTGACGATTTTACTACGCGGAGCTTCCCTCCAAGACGAACCGCACGAACGACGACTCTGAGGTTTGCGGTGTCAGTTAGCGGTGTTGGGTGTCATGCGCCGAGGATGGTGATCACCACGCGGCGCCGTTGCGGCGTTGTGCGGTGTTCCCACAGGGAGATCGCCTGCCACGTGCCGAGCAGCAGGCGGCCGGCGCCCACCGGGACCGTCAACGCGGTGTCGGTCAGCACGCTGCGCGCGTGCGCGGCCATGTCGTCCGGGCCTTCGGTGTCGTGGCGGTGGTTCGATGATGCCATGATGATCTCCGAATTAATTTGAAGAAAACTCCCTGTCGAGCTCCTGCGTAGGCTTGAGTCGGGAAGGAGTAGAAATAGTAAGCAAGCGGCTGACTCATCTGGATCGGTGTACTACTCAGCTCGCTGTAGGACATTTCTGATCGTTGCGGTATCGAAATTTACCCTTGGAAAGGGTATAGTGAGGGGTCGCCTTCAGGACCACACTCATGGCCCGCAACTTCTCACTGCCACTTCGGCATTTCCTCGTCTTGCTTGTCTGCCTGGGACTGCTGCCGGTGGCATCGATCGGCGGCTGGGTCATCTATGCGTCGGTCAACGAGCGGCGCTACGAACTGGAACAGTCGATGATGGCGCTGTCGCGCGCGCTTGCCAGCGCCATCGATTCCGAACTGGAAACCACCGTTGAAAACGTCAAGATGCTGTCGGCCGACCCGGCGCTGCGCGGCAACGACATGGAAAAGTTTTATGAGGTCGCGCGCAGCACTGTCGCCCGTCAGGCGGACTGGCGCAGCGTCGTCGTCACCGACGCTGAAGGGCGCGTCCTGTTCCGCACCTCGGCGCCGTTCGGCGCGACCAGCAAGGTGGTCGAGCCCGACAGCCTGGCGCAGGCGATTCGCACGCAGCGGCCGGCGATCGGCAAGGTGTCCAAGGGGCAGTTGAACCAGCCGGCGGTGCCGGTGCGCGTGCCGGTGTCGCTCGACGGCCGCGTGCGTTATGTCGTCACCGCAGCGCTGGCGCCGGACCGCATGCTGCGGGTGCTCAACAACCAGCAGCTGCCGGCCGGGTGGGTGGTGTCGGTGCACGACTCGTACGGCTTGCGGGTGGCGCGCTCGCTCGACCACGAGCGCACGGTCGGCACCGGTATGTCGGCCACCTTGGCCAAGCTGATCAAGCCGGAGCAGCGCGAAGGCGCCGGCATCACCACCACGCTCGAAGGCAACGAGGTGCTGACGACGTTCACGCGCCTGCCGCGCCATGGCTGGACGGTTGCTGTCGGCGCGCCGACCGCGCACTTTGCCGAGGTGCTGCGCCGCACGCTGGCCGCCTACGCGATGGCGATCGTCGTGTCGCTGGCGCTGTACGGCGCGCTGGCGGTGTTCGTCGCGCAGCGCATCGTGCTGTCGTTCTCGCACCTGAAGCGACAGACCGCGCGGCTCGGCCAGCGCCGCACGGTGCGCCGCGCTTACAGCCGCATCAGCGAAGTCAACGAGATGGGCGAAGAGCTGGTGCGCGCATCCGGCGCGCTGCTGCAGGGCGAACTCGCGCGCGAAAAGCTGGTCGGTTCGCTGCAGGAGGCGCTGCTGCGCGCCGAGCAGGCGTCGGCGACGAAGGACAATTTTCTCGCCGTGCTGGGCCATGAACTGCGCAATCCGCTGTCGCCGATCCTGATGGCGCTCGACCTGATGGACATGCGCGCCAATCCCGATTCGCTGCGCGAACGCCAGACGATGCGGCGCCAGGTCGATCACATGAAACGGCTGGTCGACGACCTGCTCGACGTCTCCCGCATTGCCGAAGGCAAGCTGGTGATGAACAACGAACCGGTGTGCCTGTCGGCCGTCGTCACCCAGGCGGCCGACGCGATCCGGCCGGCGATGGCCGCGCAGGGCCGCTACTTTGTCGAGTCGAAGGGCGAGGTATGGGTGATGGGCGACGAGACGCGCCTGGTGCAGGTGGCGTCGAACCTGCTGGCCAACGCGGTGCGCTACGGCGGCGCCGGCGACGTCGTCATCAGCGTCTGGCGCCAGGACGGCGAGGCGCTGCTGCGCGTCGCCGACAACGGCATCGGCATGGATCCGGCCACCGCCGCGCTCGTGTTTGAGCCGTTCTACCAGGCGCCGCAGCCGCTGGCGCGCTCCGCCGGCGGGCTGGGCCTGGGGCTGACGATCATCTTCAACATCGTCGATCTGCATGGCGGCGCCGTGCGCGCGTCGAGCCGCGGACCGGGTTTGGGCAGCTTGTTCGAGGTGGCGTTGCCGGCGATCGATTCGCCGCTGGCCGGCGCCATGCCGGTCGAACGCGTAGCGCGCGCGCAGGCGCCGCGCAAGGTCGTCATCGTCGACGACAACCGCGACGCCGCCGCCACCACGGCCGCACTGCTGTCGCTGCTGGGGCACGAGGTCGACATCGCGCACGACGGCAGGTCCGGACTGCGGCTGATCCAGGCGATGCAGCCGGACGTCGCATTTCTCGACATTGGCTTGCCCGACATGGATGGCTTTGAACTGGCGCGGGCGGCGCGCGCCTGCGGCTTTGCCGGCCGGCTGGTGGCCCTGACCGGCTACGGCGAAGCGCGCGACCGCCAGCGCGCCACCGACGCCGGCTTCAATGCGCATCTGACCAAGCCGGCCAGCGTCGAGCAGCTCGACGCGGCTATTGCCGGCGGCAGCCTGGCGGCAGTGTCAGCCGGCTGAGGCGGTGCGCGGCAGCGTAACCGTGAATGACGTGCCGGACGATTCGGTCGACGTCACGCTGATGGCGCCGCCGTGGGCGGTGACAATTTCGCGCGCGATGTACAAGCCCAGGCCGAGGTTGTCGGCCGCGCTGCCACTGCGCTCGCTCGCCGAGCGGATCGCGAAGTGCTGGGCCGGATCGAACATCGCGCGCAGCCGGGTCGGCTCGATGGCGCTGCCCATGTTCTGCACCGAAAACGCGACCTGCTCGCCGCCCTTGATGGTCACCCACACCGGCTGGTCCTTGACGCCATGCTGGACCGCGTTGGCGACCAGGTTCGACAGCGCCTGGTTCATGCGCGCGCAATCCCACACCACGTGCAGATTGCCCGACACGTCCAGTTCGATAACCCGTTCTGGATGCATCGCGCGGATTTCGTCGACCACCTGGCGGCACTCGGGCCCGAAGTCCATCGGCGCCGGCTTGATCGGCATGCCGCTGCCGAGGTTGCCCGTGGAGTAGTCGATCAGGTCGCTGACGATCTCGGTGACGCGCTTGGTGCTGCCGACGATGCGAGCGGCGACCGTGTGGTACTTCGCCGGCAGCGATTCGTCGTGCAGCAAGAATTGCGCGCCCATGCGGATGGCGCCGAGCGGATTGCGCACGTCGTGGCCGAGGATGGCGAGGAACACGTTTTGCGAGTCGCGCATCATCGACGAGTAGCGCGCCACCGACTCGGCCAGCGCCTGGTCGATCGCCTCGTTAAAGCGCACCATGTCCTGCGTGGCCAGTTCGTCGGAACTCTTGACGCGCCGCTGCCACAGCCGCAGCACGCTCGAGCGCAAGGCGCGGTACTCGGCCGTCAGCTCTTCTATCGTGAGGCCGGAATTGAGACGGTCTTCGGCGTGCGTTTCGGCGGCGGTGTCGGCCGCCACGACCGGCGCGTTGCCTTTCGACTTGGCGACGCTGTCGGTTTCGTTCTGGTAGCAGTCGAGATCGGCGCAGATCACCGTCAGCATCTGCTCGGCGTGGTCGCGCAGTTTCGCCTTGTTCGCTTCCGCCAGCACATACAGGCTTTCCGCGAAGTCTTCCCATTCCTGCAAGATAATTTCGAGGTTCTCACGGATGAAGGTGGATAGACGCACGGAACTACCTTTCGATGTGGGGGAACTCCCCGGTACAGCTTGATAACGGACAGCACCGCATATCATAGCCTGAAACGCGCGAAATCGGCGGGCGCGCGTGTAAGGTTCGCACTTCCGCCACCTTGCACGGTCAAACATCGGTGACCGTTCGGGGAGGCCGTATGCATTGTCCCGGAAGGATGTGCTGGGTCGCCGCCGTGACGCTGCCCGGTGCTGGCACACTTGCGCAGCCGTTGCCGGCGGTGCGCGCCGACGCCGGGCAGGTGTCGGTATCGGGCCTGTCGTCGGGCGGCTTCATGGCGGTCCAGTTTCACGTTGCCTATTCGGCAAGCGTGATTGGCGCCGGGGTCGTCGCCGGGGGGCCTTTCTATTGTGCGCAAAATAGCGTCGACATCGCGCTCAACAACTGCATGCTGCCCGACCCGGTGCGCCCGGTGCCGGGGTCGAAGCCCTGGTCGCCTTCACCGAGGCGGCCGCGCGGGCCGGCGCGGTCGACGCCACCGCCAACTTGCAGCGCTCGCGCGTGTGGCTGTTTTCCGGCCGAAAGGATCCGACCGTGCTGCAGGGCGTGGTGGCCGCGCTGCAGCGCTATTACCTGAACTTGATGCCGCCGTCGCAGATAACGTACGTCAATACCGTCTCCTGACCTGCCTGAAATCGGCGTCATCACGACGGCCTTCAATTGCGTAACGCGATCACGACGACGCTGCAGAACCAACACGTCCGTCGGCGGCTGGGCTGCCAGTTCGTCGAGCAAGCGCCACCCGCAATCACCGCTCGCCATCATCTTCTTTTTTATCCTGCCGCACCGACCCCAGGCGATCGACGTGAATCAGCCCTTCCGCCGCCGCATGCGATGCGGCGAACACGCTGTCGGGCGCCAAGATCAGCTGGGCGCCGGTGGCGCTCACTTCCTCGGTCAGTCGGTCCAGCGCATCAATCCGCGACGGGTCGGGATTGACGTTGCGGATATATATCACCCGCACCGACTTCGGATGGCGCCGCAAGATCTCGGTATATATCTCCGGATCGCGCTCGCCACTGTCGCCTATCAGCACAAACTGCATCTGCGGATAAAAGCTGAGGATCAGTTCGATCTTGTCGAGCTTGCTGTCGCCGTGTTCAGTGAGATTGAATAACTCGCGCACGCCCAGTTCGCGCAGCAGCAGCGGCCCAAGCGGAATACCCTGAACGCGCAAAAATTCCACCAGCGGCCCGAACAGATGCCACGGACTGCTCGATACATAAAACACCGGATTGCCTTCATTGCCGCCGGCGCCTTCGTGCAGCGCGCGGTACAGCGCGGCCACGCCCTTGAAGGGCTTGCGCGTGTGCGCGTTTGAACGCGCCAGCATCAGCGCCATGTTCAGCTTGTTGGTGACGTTGGTCCACAGTACGGTGTCGTCGATGTCGCTGATGATGCCGAAGCGCGCTGTGGCAGCCGGCACCACCACGTCGGCGTCCGCCCGCACCGGCAGGCCGTCTTCGGCCATGCTGTCGGGCAATTCGAGTTGCACCGTATGCCAGCCGCCGGCCAGCGCCGACGACGGTACGATCTCGAACGTGAAATAGCCGCCGCGGTCGGTCTGCGTTTCGATGCGCTGCCCTTCGAAGTGCGCCAGCACGCGGGCGCCGGCCACCTCGTCGGACTCGAGGCGACGGTATAACTGTAAAAGGTTGCTCCAGCCGCTGTCGTCGCCGGTCTGTTCGCGAAAGCTGCGCTCGTCGAGCACGCGCCCCTTGACCCACAGCTTCCCGGCGTTGCCGAAGCCGAAGTAGGGCACCACCATCATTTGCCGGCCTACAGTCGGCAAGCGCAGCCGCTGCAGCGCGCCGCTGGCGAACTGGCCGGCCGTTTTCGCCAGCCGCCGCCGCAGCGCGGCGCCGGGACGCTCTGCCTCGGGCGCGCGTTCGACCCACATCGTCGCCCCTTGCAGCGGGGCCGAGCGCAGCGCCTGTTCGACCTCGCCGGCAGCGCGCGGATCGACCGTTGAGGCGAGCACATTGACGTCGGCGCCGGCGTCGCGCAGCCGCGCAATTTCAGCGGCAGGCACCAGATCCGGGTTGACATGGAATACGGCGCCGGCCGGCTCGACGCGCGCCACGATGTCGTCGAAACCGGCGCGGGTCAGTATCAAGAACGGCATCGTGCTTACCTTTCGTGCGCGGTCAGCAGGCGATCTGGTTGCCTTGCAAGTGCGGCAGCACGTCCTTGGCGCCCATCTTCTCGGCCAGCGACGCCGCCGTCATGCCGCGGCTGTCGATCGCGTCGACAGCCGCGCCGTGCGAGCGCAGCAGGTCGATGATGGCGGGGCGGTTGAACATGGCCGCCATCATCAGCGGCGTCTTGCCGTCCGGGCTGGCGCCCTCGACGTCGGCGCCGTGGCGCAGCAGCAATTCGGCGATCTCGAAGTAGCCCTTGTAGGCCACGCCGGCCAGCGGCGTCTGGCCCTGGTCGTTGGGCACGTTCGGGTCGGCGCCGGCTTCGAGCAGGATGCGCGCGGTTTCCTGGTGGCCGTGGTAGCAGGCGAGCATGATCAGGCTGTCGCCTTTTTCGTTGCGGAAGTTGACCGGCAGGCCTTTCGCCACCATCGCGCCGAGCGTGGCGTCGTCGCCGCTGCGCACGATGCCAAACACGCTCCGGATGAAATCGATGGCTTCCTGGTCGCCCATGCCGGTTGCTGCGTTAGTTGGTTGCATATTCCCTCATGTCTGTGTTGCCAAGCTTGCACTATAGCGTGCGCAGGTGCTCGTCCTCCGTGCGCGTACGCACGCTTGCGCACGGCTGCAATGCGGCGGCGCGTTTTTCTGGTTCAGGGTATGGTCTGTTGTCAGCATCATAATGTTGTGATGCACGACTTTAGCGGTTTCCCCATAAAACGGAGGTGTACGATGCGTAAAATTATCATGATGGCAATCGCCGGCTTCATCTGGAAAAAATTCCAGGGCCGCATTTTGAAGCAACCAACCCGCGGCCGGACCATGCGCCGCATGTAATGCGTTACCCGCCACGACCTCGACCGGCTCGAGGCCGTGGTCCCGGCGCCGGCGTACTCACCGTCTGTCGCCCTAATGACACACGGCAAGTTATAGCAGCCTCCGCCCTTGATCTGCGTTAAACAGATCGCGCCACCTCCCCACGTAGAATCGTTGTAACTCATCTGCCCATCGCGGCGCATATTTCTCTCGAAAGATTCATTTTCCCGATGCCGGGAAGGGGGACTGTTTGCGCGCCGCGACCGGAAAATTCGATTCGACCAAGACAGGAGCGCTATATGTTTTCCAAAAAATACCATGTGGGCACAGGTGGACTTGCGGCTGTGACCAGCCTGTTGCTGCTGTCGGCTTGCGGTGGTGGCGGCGACGATGCGCCGCCAGTGGTGCCGGTGCCGCAGCCTGCCGAGCCGACACTGGCCGCCGCCTACACCGACCTCGTTTCCGGCGCGCAAAACGGCGCCACCACGTGGACCGACGGCAGCGGTACAGGCGCGCCGATCGGTGGCATCGAATGCCTGGGCAACAATGTGTTGCACAATCATGCGCTGATCTCGATTTACCAGAACGGCGTCAGGCTGGCGGTACCGGAATCGGTCGGGCTGCGCGGCTGCACCTATGAACTGCACACGCACCACCGCTCCGGTGTGGTCCACGTCGAGCCGAACGTGGCGCGCAACCTGACGCTCGGCCAGTTCTTCGGCGTCTGGGGCCAGTCGCTGTCGCGCACCGCGGTTGCCGGCCTGACCGGCCCGGTGCGCTTCTACATCGTCAGCGGCGAGGTACTGACGCGCTACGAAGGCAATCCGGCCGATATTTCCTTCGACGGCCACAAGGAAATCGTCATCGTCGCCGGCAGCGCCCCAGCTGTGTTGCCAAAATACCGCTGGCCGGCCAATCTGTAGGCGAGGTGATCGGTTCTGAGCGCGAACTAACAGACGGCGAGTTGATGGGCAGTGAAAATGCAAGTAGGCCGCACAGAGTGCTCCTCTCGCGGTTTATTTGCAGGAGGAAATTAAACCCACTACCTAGGAGAACACCCATGAACCAACCAATGTCAGCGGCACGCACACTTATCCTGATCGCCGCCATCGGCGCGGCAGCAGTCGGCTGCAAGAAGGCCGACGTTGTCGCCCCGGCGCACACTACCGCAACGACGACGGCGACCGTCCCATCGACGCCGGGCACCAGCGCAACGGCCGGCACTTCCGACGCCGGCAAGGCAGGCACCGCGAACAATGCGGCCAACGGCACCACTGGCACCACGGGTACCAGCGGCACCGCCGGCAGCAGCGGCATGACCGGCGCCGGTTCGACCGACGCCACCACCACCTCGACCGCGGCCGGCACGACGGCCAACGACGCGAAGAAGGCGCCGGTGCAGAACAACAGCGGCCAGACCCAAGGCACCACGCCGAATACGTCGCTGCCAGTATCGGACGGCAGCCGCTAATCGCCGTTCAGCGTGCGCCGCAATCAGTGTGGCGGATGCTCGGCGCCGCGTTCGCGCGACGCCATGAAACGCTGCAAGGCGCTGTCGAGCGTTGGCAGCAGGACGCCGCGCTTGCTGTCGAGAGCGCTGTACTGCGGCCGCACCGCGATGTAATTGCAGGCTGCAGCCGCCTGCGGCTCCAGCCGGCTGCAGTCGATGCCCGCAAGCCGTGCCGCCTGGCCGGCCAGCTCGACCCACGTCAGCGGCTGGCCGTTGGTCAGATGCCACACGCCGCATTCTGCGTCGATGATCAAGTCGAGGCAGGCGTTGACCAGGTCCGGCACATACGTTGGCGATACGGTGATGTCGTCGGCGGCATGGAAGGGTAGTCCTCCCTCGAGGGTATTGATCGCCTGCGCAACGAAGTTGTATCCATCCCACGGTCCGAAAAACGAGCTGGTGCGCACCACCAGCGCGGCCGGATTGCACGCCAATACTGTCGATTCGCCTTCCGCCTTGCTGCGGCCATAAATGTTGAGCGGAGCAATCGTATCGGTCTCCACATAAGGCGCGCGCTGCTGTCCGTCAAATACCAGGTCGCTGGAAAATGTCGTCAGATGCACCCCGGCCCGCGCACACGCGGCCGCCAGCACCGCCGGGCCGAGCGCATTTTCGCGAAAGCACCGGTCGACATCGTTTTCCGCCTCGTCGACGCGCACGTAGCCGCTGGCGTTGACGATGGCCCATGGGCGCAGCCGCTCAATCGCGCGCTCCACCGACAACGGGTCGGCAATGTCCATGTCCTGGCGGCCCAGCACGCGGTAGGCGAGGTGCCGCTCCGCGCAGATGCGCGCGAATGCCCGGCCGAGCGTGCCGCTGGCCCCTGAAATGAGGATCGGCGCGCCATCGGCCGCGCCGTCTGGTGGCGCCGGCATGCCGGCAATCGTCGCTCCCAGCAGGCGGGAGGAGCGCCGCCACCAGCCCTGGCCCTGCAGCGCGGGGTGGGACGGCGCGCGGCCATCGGCCAGTTCGCGCAGCATCCCGGCCACCGCCGTTGGCCGCGGCAGCGACGCGCGGATATCGAAGGCGCCGGACTCGTAATAGCCTTCGTCGCGCGTGACGAGGCTGTTCCAGTCAAACGAGCCGAGCAGGGCCCACGCGGTGATCGCGCGCAGGTCCACGCCCTTGTCGCGCGCTTGCAGCCCGGCCTGCCAGATTTCCGCCAGCCAGCGCAACTGGTCTTCGCGGCTGGCCGCAAGGTGCGCCTCGGTCACCGCCAGCGGCAGGCGATAGCGATCCCAGATTTCATCGAGCAGCGGGCCGATACCCGGCGTTGGCGTGGCCAGCGCGCGCGCCGTTTCGATGTCGATGCACGGCTTGCCGTCGACCACGCCGGCCAGGTGCAGCGGATAGCGTTCGGTGCGATGGTCGAGCCAGCGTTCGCTGGTGACGTAGTAATTGACGCCGATGATGTCCGGCGGGCAGGGATTGTCGCGGAACCACAGGATGGCGGCCGGGTCGAGGCCGCTGGCCGTCAGGTAGTTCCACAGCGAATGGCGCTCATCGACCATGCCGCACAGCAAATCCCACCCCAGCCAGCGCCGTTCGTTGTAAAAGCTGGCCAGGTCGGCCAGCGCGCCGGTGCTGTAGTTCTTGCCAAGGTCGTCCGGCTGCACCAGTTTGGCGCCGGGATTGACGGCGCGAATGGCCCGCATCGCCAGCACGGTGGCGCGGCACTGGTTTAGCAGCGCCTCTATAAAGGCGCGGTCGTCGCTGCGGTGCGGGTACCACAAACCGTACAGGCCGCTAAAGCGCGCCGTCGTCAGCGGTTCGTTGACCGGCGTGTAGTGCTCGATCCACGGGTAGCGCGCCGCCACGGCGCCGGCATATTCGGCGAGCTGGCCGGCAAAAGCCGGGTCGAGCAGGCTCGTATGCCGCGGCCCGCTGCCGTGGTGCACCAGCCCGGCGATGACGGCGATGCCGGCCTCGCGCAACGCCGGCAGCTGGCGGTCGGCCCAGGCCCAGTCGGCGCTGCCCAGGCCGTCGGGCGCGATGTGCTCCCACAGCAGCGGATAGCGGATCGCGCTGATGCCTAGCGCCGCGAAGCGGGCGACATCGTCGGGCCGGCGCTCATGGCCGTTGCGCTCGATCTGGTTGAAATAGCGTTCGCCGACGCGGTTGACGGTGCATTCGATGCCGCCCCATAAGGCCAGGGTATCGGCGGCCGGCGTCGTTTTGTCAGATTGGTTCGAGTCATTAGTTGTCATGGGTCGAAGGTCAACGCTGCAGAGGTATCTTTTATACATCGCCGCGGCCCCGGCACGATTATCGTGAACGCCGATCAAGGTCAGTTTTTGTCTCTTATTTTCGTAAGCGTGGAACTACAAAACGTTACGCACAGCGCCGTGCCGCCACACGGACTGTGCAAATCCCGCTCACTGCCGGGCACGGTGCGCGCAGCCGCATTTAACACAAATTCCAAAATGCAAGCTTGTCGAGCATAAATGGAAATCTTGGAAAACTGCCATGTTACGCTTGTTACATGTTGTTGCTGACGTCGGTGATTTGACTCATGTACCTGATTGACGACCTGAAGCCGGACGGCCGCGCGCTTACGTTGTACAGCCGCGCGCCGATCACATCGGCCGGTGCCGCGCCCAGTCCGATTGCCGACCGGCTCGACGCCAACCCGCACTTTCGCTGGCATCCACTGCGCGGCGAATGGGTGGCTTACGCGGCTTATCGGCAGAACCGCGCCTTCCAGCCGGCACCCGAGTACAACCCGCTTGCCGTGACGACCGACCCGGCGGCGCCGACCGAACTGCCTCCAGGCGACTACGAAATCGCGGTGTTCGGCAACCGCTTCCCGTCGATGGCGCTGGACGCCCTCGACGCGCCCGCCGTCAGTGTGCCGAGCGCGCCGGCCACCGGCCATTGCGAGGTGGTGGTATTTACCCAGGATCCGGGCGGCGCGCTGGCCACGCTGACCTTGGGCCGCATCGAACTGTTGCTCGAAGTGTGGGGCGACCGCACCAAACGCGCGGCGCAAGGCGGCGCCATCCGGTACGTGCTGCCGTTCGAGAACCGCGGCGCCGAAGTCGGCGTGACCTTGCATTATCCGCACGGGCAAATCTATGCCTATCCGTTTGTGCCGCCGGTGCCGGCCGCAATGCTGGCGCAGGAACTGCTGTACCACGCCCAGCATGGCCGAGCGTTGCTGGTCGACATTGTGCGGGCGGAGCTGTCCGATCCGGTGCGCATGCTGTACCAGGGCGAGCACGCGGTGGCGTTCGTGCCGCCGTGCGCGCTATCCCTACGAAGTGTGGATCACGCGGATGGCGCCGACGCCGGACTTTGCGGCGCTGTCGATCCAGCAGTGCGCCGACCTGGCGCGCGCGCTCAAGACCGTGCTGCTGAAATACGAAGGCTGGTGGGAGCGGCCGTTTCCTTACCTGATGACGTGGTACCAGGCGCCCACCGACGGCCAGCCGCATCCCGAGACGCAGCTGCATGCCCAGTTCCATCCGCCGTACCCCACGCGCGAGCGGTTCATGTACCTGGCCGGCACCGCGCTGGGCGCAGGCATGTTCGCGATGGATGCGTTGCCGGAAGAAAAGGCAGCTGAGTTGCAGGCGGTAACGATCCCGGCGGAGTCGATCGCATGAGCGAGCGCGCCATCACCGCGGCGGAGTATGTTGCCGACGACTACGCGCAGGCAAGCGCGCCGGCCGGGTCAACTTGCTCGGCGAACACACCGACTACAACGATGGCTTCATGCTGCCGATCGCCACGCCGCAGCGCACCACCGTCACGGTCGGCCTGCTGCGCGAGCCGAAGTTCGTGTTCTATTCGGCCACGCTGCGCAGCGAAGCGTCGTTCGGCATCAATGACGAGGCGCCGCCCGGCTTTGCCCGCTATGTGTTCGGCTGCATCCGCATGCTGCAAGCCAGCGGTATTGCCGTGCCGCCGCTGCGCCTGCATGTCGACTCGAACGTGCCGCTCGGCACCGGCCTGTCGAGCAGCGCCGCGCTCGAGGTGGCGCCTTGCGCTGCCTGCTCAAGTTCGACCTCGACGACACGGCGCTGGCGCTGCTGGCCCAGCAGGCCGAAATTCGTTACGCGGGCGTCCACTGCGGCGTGATGGACCAGATGGCGTCAAGCCTGGCCGACGAAGAACGCATGCTGTTTCTCGACGCGCGCACGCTGGCAACGCGCATCTTGCCGCTGCCGGCCGGCGCCGAGATCATCGTCATCGACTCCGGCGTGCCGCGCACCCTGGCCGGCAGCAAATACAACGAACGCCGCGCCGAATGCGAAGCGGCCGCCCAGGCGCTGGGCGTGAGCGCGCTGCGCGACGTCGACAGTGTCGCTGCCGCCGAGCAATTGCCGGCGCCGCTGCGCCAGCGCGCGCGCCATGTAATCAGCGAAAACTTGCGCGTGCTCGAAGCCAGTAGCGGAGTCAGCGCCGTCCGTTTCGGTCAAATGATGAGGGCGTCGCACGAAAGCTTGCGCGACGACTATGACGTATCGATCGCCGCGCTCGACGAGCTCGTGGCGATGCTCGACGCCAGCGACGGTGTCTTTGGTGCGCGCCTGACCGGCGCCGGCTTCGGCGGCGCCTGTGTGGCGCTGTGCCGCAAGGGAGAGGCAGCGGCGATCGGCAGCGCCGTTGTGAAACGCTACAACGGCAGCGGCGGCGGCGGCGGCGGCGCCACCTTGCTGCTGCCGGCTACAACAACTGACTAAGGAAACAATGAGCGACTTCATGTATCCCCGCCCGCAACTGGTGCGCGACAGCTGGCAATCGCTGAACGGCAGCGGGGACTTCGCCTTCGACGACGAGCGCCGCTTTTCCAGCGCGGCCGACCCGATCGACTGGAGCCGGCGCATCCTGGTGCCGTTCGCGCCGGAGGCGTCGGCCAGCGGCATCGGCGACACCGGCTACCACCAGAGCTGCTGGTACCGCCGCGAATTCGACATCGAGCGCGGCGACGACCGCGTGATGCTGCATTTCGGCGCCGTCGACTACTCCGCCCGCGTGTGGGTCAACGGCATCTTTGTCGTCGAGCACATGGGCGGGCACACGCCGTTTTCGGCCGACATCACCGAGGCGCTGAACATCGACGGCCCGCAGCTGGTGACGGTGCAGGCGATCGACGATCCGCACGACCTGGCCAAGCCGCGCGGCAAGCAGGACTGGCTGCGCGACCCACATTCGATCTGGTATCCGCGCACCACCGGCATCTGGCAGACGGTGTGGCTCGAACGCGTTGCCAGCACCTATATTTCGGTGCCGCGCTGGACGCCGTCGTTCGAAGGCGTCGAAATTGGCTGCGAGGTGCGGCTCGACGGCATGCTGCACGACGACCTGTTGGTCGGAGTCAAGATTCGCCACGGCAACACCGTGATGGCCGGCGACATGTACAAGATTGTCGGCCAGCAAGCGATCCGCAAGATTGCCTTGTCCGACCCCGGCATCGACGACTCGCGCAACGAGCTGCTGCGGAGCCCGGAGCGGCCGACCCTGCTCGACGCGGAGCTGACCTTGTTTCACAACGGCCGCGCGATCGACCGGGTCACGTCGTATACGGCCTTGCGCGAGTTCACCATCAACCGCGACCGCCTGATGCTCAACGGCCGCCCGTATCCCTTGCGCCTGGTGCTCGACCAGGGCTACTGGCCCGACACTCTGATGACGGCGCCGTTCGACGACGCGCTGCGCCGCGACGTCGAGCTGGCCAAGGCGATGGGGTTCAACGGCGTGCCCAAGCACCAGAAAATCGAGGATCCGCGCTACCCGTACTGGGCCGGCAAGCTCGGCTTGCTGGTGTGGGAAGAGATGCCGTCGGCCTACCGCTTGAGCCCGAAAGCGATCACCCAGCTGGTGCGCGAGTGGACCGAGGCGATCGAGCGCGACTACAGCCACCCGTGCGTCATCGTCTGGGTGCCGTTCAACGAATCGTGGGGCGTGCCGAACCTGACGGCGATCCAGTCCCGCCGCAACGCCGTCGAGGCGCTGTACCACCTGACCAAGACGCTCGACTCGACGCGGCCGGTGATCGGCAACGACGGCTGGGAAGCGTCGGCCACCGACATCCTCGGCATCCACGACTACGACTGCGACCCGGCCAAGCTGCGCGCCCGCTACGAGGTGACCGACCCGGTGCGCACCTTGTTCGACCAGCGTCGCCCCGGCGGGCGGATCCTGACCCTGGACGGCTTTCCGCACCGCGGCCAGCCGATCGTGCTGACCGAGTTTGGCGGCATCGCATTCGACAAGCGCGCCACAGGCGGCCACACCTGGGGCTATTCGCGCGCGAACTCCGAAGAAAGTTTTTACAACCTGTACCGCAGCTTGCTCGAAGTCGTCAATACGACCTTCATGTTCAGCGGTTTTTGCTACACCCAGTTCGCCGACACGTTCCAGGAGGCCAATGGCCTGCTGTGCGCCGACCGGACTCCCAAGATCCCACTCGAACAGATCAGCGCGGCCACGCGCAACCTCCGGCTCGAGCAGTGATGTTTGTTTAACCATCGCCCCGCCAGGGCCCCGAAAGGAAAAATGTATGCCTAAGATTATTGTGTTTTGCCACCTGCGCTGGGATTTCGTGTTTCAACGTCCGCAGCAACTGTTGACGCGCCTTGCCGAGTATTACCAGATCATCATGGTCGAAGAGCCGATCTTCCACGAGGGCGAAAACGTCCTGCGCAAGACGGTCGTCGCGCCGAACGTGACGGTGTGCCAGCCATTGACGTCGTCGCAGGCGCCCGGTTTTCACGACGACCAGATTCCGCTGCTCAAGCCATTGCTCGCCGAACTGGCCAGCGACGGTGAAGATCCGGTCGTGTGGCTGTACACGCCGATGGCGCTGCCGCTGGTACAGGGCCTGCACCCGTCGCTGGTGGTCTACGACTGCATGGACGAACTGGCCGCCTTCAAGAATTCGCCGAAGCAGCTGTTGCAGCGCGAGACGGCCTTGCTCGGCATTGCCGACCTGGTGTTTACGGGCGGCCCCAGCCTGTACGAGGCGAAGCGCGAGCGCCACGCCAACGCGCACTGCGTCCCCAGCAGCGTCGACGCCGCCCACTTCGGCAAGGCGCTCGAGCGCTCCATCAGCCATCCGGCGCAAGCCGCTGTTGGCGGGCCGCGGCTGGGCTTTTTCGGCGTCATCGACGAGCGCTTCGACATTGACCTGCTGAGCGCGCTGGCCGATGCCCGGCCGCACTGGCAGCTGGTGATGGTCGGCCCGGTCGTCAAGATCGACCCGGCGCAGCTGCCGCAGCGCGCCAACATCCACTACCTGGGCCAGCGTTCCTACGACGACCTGCCGCAGTTCCTGGCCGGCTGGGATGTGTGCCTGCTGCCGTTCGCGCTGAACGAATCGACCAAATTCATCAGCCCGACCAAAGTGCTCGAATACATGGCCGCTGAACTGCCGATCGTCAGCACGCCGATCACCGACGTCGTGGTGCCTTACGGCCACGTGGTCGCCATCGCCGACACGGCCGACAAGTTCATCGCCGCCTGCGACGCCGCGCTGGCGATGACGCCGGAACAGAGCGCCAGGATGATCGACGAGATGCGCGCCATCGTCGCCAACACTTCGTGGCAGAACACGGCCGAGCGCATGCGCGCGCTGATCGAATCGACGCCGCGCTCGAGCCAGGCAAGCCGGGCGCCGGCGGCATCGCCTGAAGCGATCGCAACTGGCGGCGCGGTGGTCAATCCGCTGCGCTCGCAAGCGGCGCTGCAGACGGTGTCGTGCGTGATCGTCGGCGCCGGCCCGACGGGCCTGTCGGCCGCGATGCACCTCGGCGCGGACGCGCTGCTGCTCGAACGCAACCCGACGGTCGGCGGCTGGTGCCGTTCGGTCGTCGACAACGGCTTCACGTTCGACTGCGCCGGCCACATCATGTTCTCCAACGATCCGTATGTGCTCAAGCTGTACGACAAGCTGCTCGGCACCAACATGCACTGGCAGAACCGCGAAGCGTGGGTCTACAGCAAGCACGTGTTTACCCGCTATCCATTCCAGGGCGCGCTGTACGGCCTGCCGCCGGCAGTTATCAAGGAATGCATCGTCGGCGCCATGGAAGCGCGCTTCGGCACGCTCGGCCACGAGAACAAGGGCGCCGTCGCCAATGACGCCAAGTGCGAGCCGACCGCGGTGAAAGACTGCTGCGCCGACGGCACCGTCGATATCGCCAACGGTGCGGCATCGCAGCCGGGCGAAGTGAAGAACTTCGAACAGTTCATCTACAAGGTATGGGGCGCCGGCATTGCCAA
This sequence comes from Massilia sp. TWR1-2-2, assembly GCF_049897565.1. Taxonomy (NCBI): domain Bacteria; kingdom Pseudomonadati; phylum Pseudomonadota; class Betaproteobacteria; order Burkholderiales; family Oxalobacteraceae; genus Massilia; species Massilia sp. TWR1-2-2. The sequence continues at coordinate 158,788 of NZ_JAFCWM010000004.1, forward strand.
GCACTTCGCGATTCCTTACAACGAGAAGCTGTGGACGGTGCCGCTGACGGAAATGGAAACGTCGTGGCTGGGCGGGCGCGTGCCGCTGCCTGACCTCGAAGAAATCATCGAAGGCGCGCTCGAGCCGGTCGGCAAGCCGATGGGCCCGAACGCGCGTTTCGGCTATCCGATCAAGGGCGGCTTCCAGGCGCTGATGAACGGCTTCCTGCCGCACATCGGCGGCAAGCTCGAGCTCAATGCCGATGTGGTGCAGCTGCTGCCGCACGAGCACGTGATCGCGCTGGCCGACGGCCGCCGCTTCCGTTATGACGATCTGATCAGCACGATGCCGCTGCCGGAACTGATCAGGCTGATCGGCGATGCCGCGCCCGACCATGTCCAGGAAGCCACGCGCGGCCTGAAGCATATCTCGATTCGCAACGTCAACATCGGCATCGACCGCGAGAATATCACCGACAAGCACTGGATCTATTATCCGGAGGATTCAATCTTTCACCGCATCTTCGTGCAGGGTAATGCCAGCAAAGAATGCAACGCGCCCGGCGGCTTCGGATTCACCTGCGAAATCTCGTATTCGCCGTGGAAGCCGCTGCCATGCGACCACGACGAGCTGATCCTCCGCGTCATCGCCGATTGCATCAAGGTTGGCATGATCCTGCCGGACGACAAGATCCTCGCCGCCAACGAGATCGACATGCCGTACGCCTACGTGGTGTACGACCACGCGCGCGCACACAACGTCGAGACGTGCAAGGCCTGGCTGGCGCAGTATGACATCATGCTGTCGGGCCGCTACAGCGAGTGGGAGTATTACAACTCGGACCACGCTTTCCTGGCCGGCAAAAAAGCCGCTGAGAAAATTCTGCAAGCGAACGCTGCACGGGCGCCTGCAAAAGCCGAGTCCTGATGCAGTAACGAGGCAAGCCACCGCCCGCTCCCGCTGGCGGTGGTTACGATGGGAGCATTCTTACGTGATGTAATCATATGAACGATCACGTCAATCCCGTTCGGCCGGCTGGCCGACGGGTGCGCCGTTTTTTCAGTGTGCGCTGCCAGGCGTCAGCTACGGCGTCCGCGCGATGCCTGCGCGACCGGGTCGCGCTATTGCTTTTCACCCGACTAGCCACGCTCGGCCCGTCCCGCCTGCGGCGCAATTGTTTACACACTATCTACTAATGTCCGGATAATGGTCGAGTTTGGCGGTGCACGGGCTTTCACTTCGGGTGACGGTGGTGCCAGCGGATCTATCGATAAAAGGTACCAAGAAAAAAATGAGCAACGAAACAACAACCAGGAGTGGTGTAGCGGCGCTGACGCTGGGGGCAATCGGCGTGGTGTATGGCGACATCGGCACCAGCCCGCTTTACACGATGAAGGAGGTGTTCGCTCCGGCGCATGGAATCGCCGTTTCACCGGCCAATGTGATCGGGGTCGTATCGTTGATCCTGTGGTGCCTCATCGTCGTCATCTCGCTCAAATACGTAACGCTGGTACTAAAAGCGGACAACGGCGGGGAAGGCGGCATCATGGCGCTCACCGCCCTGGCGCTCAGATCCGTGACCCAACATTCGCGTTTTTATTACCCGGTGATGTTGATGGGGATGATAGGCGCGGGACTATTCTTTGGCGACGGCGTCATTACACCGGCAATTACGGTGCTGTCGTCGATCGAAGGCATCGAAGTGGCAACGCCGGCGTTCAAACCGTATGTCATACCGGCGACGCTGCTGGTGCTGACCGCCTTGTACTGGGTGCAGCACCGCGGCACCGGCGGCATCGGCAGGTGGTTTGGCCCGATCGTGCTGGTGTGGTTTACGACCCTGGCAGCGATGGGGATTGTCAATATCGCCGCCAACACCGAGATTCTGGCAGCGCTGAACCCTGTGTATGCATTCGAATTTCTTCGTTCGAACGGATGGTTTGCCTTTGTCGCCCTGGGCGCGGTCGTACTTGCGCTCACCGGCGCCGAAGCTTTGTACGCCGACATGGGCCATTTCGGCCGCAAGCCGGTGCGCCTTGCATGGTTCTCGGTGGTGTTTCCTGCGCTGGCGCTGAACTACCTCGGGCAGGGCGCCATGCTGTTATCGAACCCGGCGGCGGCGTCGAATCCCTTCTTCAATCAGCTCGGCGCCTGGAGCATCTACCCGCTCGTTGTCCTGTCCACGATCGCCGCGGTCGTCGCCTCGCAAGCCACCATCTCCGGCGCTTTTTCGGTGGCGCAGCAAGCGATCTCGCTGGGCTTCCTGCCGCGTATGCAGATCTTGCATACGTCGCACCAGGAAAAAGGACAAATCTATATTCCGCTGGTGAACTGGCTCCAGTTCGCAGCCGTCGTCTTTGCCGTCGTCGTCTTCGGCTCCTCGACCAACCTGGCGGCCGCCTACGGTATTGCTGCCACGGCGACGATGCTGACGACCACGCTGCTGACCTTTTTTGTCGTGCGCTACGGTTGGCGCTACTCCCGCTTTATTGCGATCGGTGCGACGTGTTTCTTCCTGATATTCGACGTCACGCTGTTCGCGTCGACCAGTCTCAAGATCGTCAGCGGTGGTTGGTTCACGCTGCTGATCAGCTTCGTCATGGTGATGATGATGCTGACGTGGCGCAATGGCCGTGAACTCGTGTACGAGAATTTGAAAACCCACATGATCCCGCTGTCCGACTTCCTCAGCGGGCTATTCGCAGCGCCGCCGCACAGGGTTCCCGGCACGGCGGTATTTTTCCGCTCCGACGGCGACGGCGTGCCGCACGCAATGCTGCACAACCTGCTGCATAACAAGGTGCTGCACGAACGCGTCATCTTCTTGACGGTGCTATCGACGGATAATTCAAAGGTTGCCGCGTCCGAAAGAGTAAAGATCACCGCGCTCGGTCACGACTGTTTCCAGGTCGACGTGGCGTACGGTTTCACCGACAGCCGGGATATTCCGGCCGCACTGGCGTTGTGCGGGGATCGCGGCCTGCTGTTCGAGCCGATGGAAACGTCGTATTTCATCGCGCGCCAAACGGTGATCGCCACCCCTGGCGCCGGAATGGCGTTGTGGCGCGAACGCCTGTATGCCTCGATGGCAAGGAATGCGCGCGACGCCGCCGACTATTTCAAACTGCCGACGAACCGGGTGATCGAACTCGGTACGCAGGTGGAGATCTAGCTGCAGCCAATGCCGGCGCGCGGGCGCAACGCAGAACGGGCCGTCGGCAACGCCACGCATCAAGCGGCTGCAGCCTGCTGAGAAGGTCGATGGCGCGCTGATGGTGATGCTGATTGAAGCACGGCCGGCGCAGCGCAGAGTGCAGCGGTGCGGGACGCGCAGCGAGACAGGCCGGTCGCCGCGCGATGGCATAAAATGTTCGCATGACTATCCCTATCAGGCAGACACCGTTCGGCCGGCTGGCGGACGGCTCCCCGGTTTCGCTGTTCACGCTGACCAATGCCGACGGCACGGTGGTCAGGGTGACCGATTTCGGCGGCATCATCACCGAACTGCACGCGCGTGACCGCAACGGCGTGCTGGCCGACGTGGTGCTCGGCTTCGACCACCTGGCGCCTTACCAGCGCGAGCATCCGTATTTCGGCGCGCTGATCGGCCGCTACGCCAACCGCATCGCGGGCGGGCGCTTCTGGCTCGATGGCGTCGGCTATCAGCTCGACGTCAACAACGGGCCGAACCATCTGCATGGCGGCCGCACGGGCCTGCACAACGTCAAGTGGGACGCCGACATCGACGGCGCGGTCCTCACGCTGCGCCGCCGTTGCGCCGCCGGCGAGCAGGGCTACCCCGGCACCTTGGCCGTGACGGCCAGCTACCAGCTTACCGACGACAACGAGCTGATCATGCGGCTGAACGCGGTGACCGACCAGGCCACGCCCGTCAACCTGACCCAGCACAGCTACTTCAACCTGGCCGGCGACGGCGACATCGTGGGCCACCAACTGACGCTCCACGCCGATGCGTTCACCCCGGTCAACGAGGTACTCATTCCCACCGGGCAGGTGCGCCCGGTGGCCGGCACGGCCTTCGATTTCCGCACGCCGCGCGCAGTTGGCGAGCGCATCGGCGACGCCGACCCGCAACTGCGCTACGCCGGCGGTTACGACCACAACTTCGTCCTGAGCGGATCGGGCCCGGCGGCGCGCCTGTACGATGGCGCATCGGGCCGGGTGCTTGAGTTGTGGACCGCCGAGCCGGGCATGCAGTTCTACAGCGGCAATTTCCTCGACGGTTCGCTCAGCGGGAAAGGGCGGCAATACACCTTCCGCAGCGGCTTGTGCCTGGAGCCGCAGCATTTCCCCGATTCGCCGAACCAGCCGTCGTTTCCGAACACCATCCTGCGCCTCGGCGAGCGCTACGCCACCGAGTCGCGCTACCGCTTTTTCACCGAGTAGCGTCAGCGTCAGCCTACGGCGGCCAGTGGCGTCGTCCGATAGCCATCCGTGCTTGTCCCGTTTAGTGTGCTTTGTGCAATTACCAAAGGAGCGCCGATGTGTGGACGACTGGTTATGGCGCTTCTGCTTTGTTAGGTAATTAGTATCGTGCCGTCAATCTCTTATAGAAGCGCCGCCGCGTCAGGTCACTGGCCCAGCGCGTCGACGGCCGCTGGCGTTCCCGAATGGATGCGATCGAGCCGCATACTTACTTCGGCAGGAATTCCTGCGCAAGGAATGACCGTTGCACCTGATTCGATCCGCTGAAGACTTCACGATCGCACGCATCCCCAGGCCGGGGTTTCCCATTTTGCTCTGGGAGGAAATGCGTGGCTGCACCGAAGCCAATGGTTTCTTGCGCCATTACCTGATGCGTGGGCAGATCGGCTCAGAAAAGTCCTGGGAGGTGATCGGCAGAACGATCTATGACTACTTCGGATTTCTCGAAGCCCATGATCTCGCGTGGGACCAAGCCGCCTGTTACAGCTCGGAGGACGATGACGGCGAGGTCTACTGGTGGACGCGATCGAGGTCGACCAAGACAGACGAGGGCAAGACGGAGTGGATGATTCCGGAAGCGGGCGTACTTGCGGTGCGTGGGATGGAGCGCTGGGCGGAGCCATACCACGCGGCCCTGCGCGGCGAGATTAAGGAGAAGCGCGCAGTCGACGTCGATGATCCCGCTATCGCTGTGGCTCAAGAACATGGCGGGGCGCTCTTTGTCGGCCGGAAATCCCAAGATTGCAAGCTATCCATTTTCTCGAGCCGACAACGCGGGAGCCGCACCGCTCCTCAAGTAGATCCAGGAGTTCGACACAAGTGCCTTGGACAGTGGCTCCTCGCCTGCTTGTTGGTTAGCCCGAGCGGAAATCAGTCGGAACGATGACCGAGTGCAATGACGCCTGCGCCGAGCAGGGCCAGACCCACTCCCACATAGTCATTCCAGCGCGGCGTGACACCGTCGACCACGTACAACCAGACCAGAGCGGTAGCGATATACACGGCGCCGTAGGCAGCGTAGACGCGGCCGCTGGCGGCGGGGTGCAACGTCAGCAGCCACACGAAAATTGCCAGGCTTAACGCCGCGGGTGCGAGAAGCCACGGACGGCCTTTTCCGGTCAGCCAGAGCAAAGGTAAATAGCAGCCCAACAGTTCTGCAATTGCTGTTACGGCAAATAGTCCCAAGGTGCGAGACACGACGAGCACATCCAAACGCATTCCCTTTTCAAATCATGGGCCATCGCAGAAAACGGAAAATAAAGCACGCTAAGGCATCGCCGGGCTTGCGCCACCTTGTAGCGACGCAATCAACGGGCAAGAAACATTTTCCTGGCGCAGACGGCAGGCGCACACAAGCTCGGACAGCACCGACTCCATACGTGCCAAGTCGGCCATCTTCTCGCGCACGGTTTTCAGCTTGTGTTCTGCCAGGCTGCTTGCTTCCTCACAGTGGGTGCCATCGTCCAGCCGCAGCAGCTCTGCGATCTCGTCCAAACTAAATCCCAGCCGCTGGGCCGATTTCACAAACCGTACCCGCGTCACATCCGCCTCGCCGTAGCGGCGAATGCTGCCATAGCGCTTGTGCGGCTCGGGCAGCAATCGCTTACGTTGATAGAACCGGATGGTCTCTACATTGACCCCTGCGGCCTTGGCAAAAGCGCCGATGGTTAGATTCTCCAAAATAGTTTGCATATCATTTGACTCCGTACATCACTACGGAAGTAAGGTTACGCTATTCCTTCTACTTTCGATAGGACAAACCCATGTCTGAACCACAAAACGGACGCGGCGCGCTCTTCGCCGGCGGACTGGCCGCCATCCTCGCCTCTACCTGTTGCCTTGGGCCGCTAGTCCTGGTCGCTTTGGGATTCAGCGGCGCGTGGATCGGCAACCTGACGGTATTGGAGCCGCATCGGCCGATCTTCATCGGCGCGGCGTTGGTTGCGCTGTTCTTTGCCTGGCGGCGCATTTTCCGACCGGCAGAAGCCTGCAAGCCGGGCGAGGTGTGCGCGATTCCACACGTGCGCACCATCTACAAGCGCATGTTCTGGATCGTGGCCCTGCTGGTATTGGTCGCGCTTGGTTTTCCCTACGTCATGCCATTTTTTTACTAATCAGGAGTGCACCATGAAAAAACTATTTGCTACCCTGGCTCTCGTCGCCTTCGTTGTCCCCGTATTGGCCGCCACCCAAATAGTCACGCTGTCGGTACCGGGCATGACCTGCGCCACTTGCCCGATCACGGTCAAGAAAGCGTTGTCCAAGGTCGACGGCGTGAGCAAGACCGAGGTGAGTTACGAAAAACGCGAAGCCGTCGTCACCTTCGACGATGCCAAGACCAGCATGCAGACACTGACCAAGGCGACTGAAGATGCGGGCTATCCGTCCTCGGTTAAGCGTTGAGCCACGAGGAGGCGCTACGATGTCCTTAATCACCCGAGTGACCGACAAGGCCAGTACCCTGGGCAGCATTGTGTCAGCCATGGGCTGCGTTGCCTGCTTTCCCGCCATCGCCAGCTTCGGCGCAGCTATTGGCCTAGGCTTTGTTAGTCGGTATGAAGGGCTGTTTATTCGCATCTTGTTGCCGACGTTCGCCGGTATCGCGCTGTTGATCAATACCTTCGGTTGGCGCAGCCATCGACACTGGCGACGCACAGCGCCCGGCGTGATCGGGCCTGTCCTGGTGCTGGCAGCGGTGTTTTTGATGCGGTCTTACGGCTGGCGGAGCGGTTGGCTGCTGTATATCGGCCTGGCCTTCATGGTCGGGGTATCTATTTGGGATTTCATCTCGCCAGTAAGGGCCCACTGTGGACCGGACGGCTGCGAACTGCCACCAAAACGCGGATAACGGCATTGGCTGTCACCGAAGTAATCAAAGGGAATTAGTTCATGACCACCTTAAAGATCACTGGAATGACTTGCGATTCGTGCGCTGTGCACGTCAAGGACGCGTTGGAGAAAGTGCCGGGCGTGCAGTCGGCAGTCGTGTCCTACTCGAAGGGCAGCGCGCAGCTCGCCACCGAGCCCGGCACTTCGCCGGATGCGCTGACCGCCGCTGTGGCCGGCCTCGGCTACAAGGCAACGCTCGCCGATGCCCCATCGACGGACAACCGCACTGGACTGCTCGACAAGGTGCGCGGCTGGATTGGTGCTGCTGTCAAGCGCAGCGATGGCGAACGCCCGTTGCAGATTGCCGTAATCGGCAGCGGTGGGGCCGCGATGGCGGCGGCGCTCAAGTCCGTCGAGCAAGGCGCAAAGGTCACGTTGATCGAGCGCGGCACCATCGGCGGCACTTGCGTCAATGTTGGCTGCGTACCGTCCAAAATCATGATCCGCGCTGCCCATATTGCCCATCTGCGCCGTGAAAGCCCGTTTGACGCCTGTATCGCGGCGACCGCACCTGCAATTGACCGCAGCAAACTGCTGGCCCAGCAGCAGGCGCGTGTCGATGAGCTGCGTCACGCCAAGTACGAGGGCATTCTGGACGACAATCCGGCCATCACCGTGCTGCATGGCGAAGCACGTTTCAAGGACGCACAGAGCCTTGTCGTCCGTTTGAACGATGGCGGCGAGCGCGTGGAGACATTCGACCGCTGCCTCGTCGCCACGGGTGCCAGCCCGGCCGTGCCGCCGATTCCCGGCTTGAAAGACACTCCCTACTGGACTTCGACCGAGGCGCTGGTCAGCGACACCATTCCCGAACGCCTGGCCGTGATCGGATCGTCTGTAGTGGCGCTGGAGCTGGCGCAAGCTTTCGCCCGGCTCGGCAGCCAAGTCACGATCCTGGCGCGCAGCACGCTGTTCTGCCGCGAAGACCCGGCCATCGGCGAGGCAATCACGGCGGCGTTCCGTGCCGAAGCGATCACGGTGCTGGAGCACACGCAAGCCAGCCAAGTCGCCCATGTGAACGGCGAATTCGTGCTGACCACGGCGCGCAGTCAAATACGCGTCGACAAGCTGCTGGTCGCTACCGGCCGGACCCCCAACACACGCGGCCTGTCGCTGGACGCGGCGGGTGTCGCCGTCAACGCGCCGGGGGCTATCGTCATCGACAAAGGCATGCGCACCAGTGCGCCACATATCTATGCCGCCGGTGACTGCACCGACCAGCCGCAATTCGTCTATGTAGCGGCGGCCGCCGGCACCCGTGCGGCCATCAACATGACAGGCGGAGAAGCTGCGATTAACTTGACCGCGATGCCAGCGGTGGTATTCACCGACCCGCAGGTCGCCACCGTGGGCTACAGCGAGGCGGAAGCGCATCACGACGGGATCGAGACCGACAGCCGCACCTTGACCTTGGACAACGTGCCGCGTGCGCTTGCCAACTTCGACACACGCGGCTTTATCAAGCTCGTCATTGAGGAATCTAGCGGACGACTCATTGGCGTACAGGTGGTGGCACCGGAGGCGGGCGAGCTGATCCAGACGGCTGTGCTCGCCATCCGCAACCGCATGACGGTACAGGAACTAGCTGACCAGTTATTTCCCTACCTGACGATGGTCGAAGGACTGAAGCTCGCGGCGCAGACGTTCAGCAAGGACGTGAAGCAGCTTTCGTGCTGCGCCGGGTGAAGAAAAGGAGGTGTTCGATGAACGCCTATACGGTGTCCCGACTGGCTGATTGGTAAATGGTCGACCGCGCGGTGGGCAACGTCAAAAATGAGGGTCCCGAGCTCGTTCCCCCGATCGGGCGCTAAAGTTGGCAGCAGCACGGAAGAATATTTGAAAATCGTCAGGAGCGGTAACGCTTTGAAAAGAATGGGATTCCCGCGACCTAACTGTTATGAATACTCCAAAAGACTTGACCAGAACGATGTCCCGCGCCTGCTTGCCGACTTCGCGTGGGCTGGCGACATCTTCATCCGCGGCGAAGCGCAGAGCAGCTACAACGTCTCGCCCGGCACTTACCGGCCGGTGCTGCACGTCGACGGCGATGCGCTGTTCGTCGACGACATGCGCTGGGGATATCGCTCGTCGTGGGCGGAAGCGTCCGGCAAGATTCCGGTGGCAATCAATGCGCGCCTGGAAAACATCCGCAATCGCTACTGGAGCGGGCTGCTCAAGCGAGGCAGGGCGATCGTGCCCGCGGCCGGCTGGTACGAATGGACCGGCGAGAAGTGCAGCAAGCAACCATGGCACGTGCACCGCGGCCATCGCGGCCGACTCGGAAGCCGATGCGGCGACGACGATGGTGTACTCCATCGCGCCGTGCGTCTCGAGCGAGCGCACGATGTTGGTCGACCGCGCTGTCGGCAACGTCAGAAATCAGGCCCCGCAGCTGGCGGCGCCCTGATCGACCCGGCGCCACACTGAGCGCCACCAAACGCCGCCCGCACGTACAATGGAGAAACTTTTTATTGTGCCGTATGAGGAAGTGCCGATGCTGGTAGAAAATTCACCGTTGATCGCCGATGCCGCCCAGGGCGGCGCCATGGCCCGCCTGATCGGCGCGCACGACTGGGCGGCCACGCCGCTCGGCCCGCAGGCAAGCTGGCCGCGGCCGCTGCAGACGACGGTCGACCTGATGCTGTCGTCGCAGTTTCCGATGTTCGTTGCCTGGGGCGCTGAACGCTGCTTCATTTACAACGACGCCTACAGCCACATTCTTGGCAACAAGCATCCGCACGGCCTGGGCAAGCCATTTCGCGTGGTCTGGAACGACATCTGGGACGCCGTCGGGCCGATTGCCGACCGCGCCTTCGCCAACCAGCCGTCGTACTTCCACGACCTGCCGATCCAGATGGAACGCAACGGCTACTCGGAACTGACCTACTTTACGTTTTCGTACTCCGGCGTACGCGGCGAGGGCGGCGGCATCGACGGCATGTTTTGCGTGTGCCAGGAAACCACCGCGGCGGTCGTTGCAGCCCAGCGCCACGTCGACGAAATGGACCGCTTGCGCCAGCTGTTCCAGAAAGCGCCGGGTTTCATGGCACTGTTGCGCGGGCCGCAGCATGTCTTCGAGATGACGAATGCGGCCTACCAGCAACTCACGGGCGGTCGCAACCTGCTTGGCAAAACAGTGCGCGAGGCATTGCCGGAACTGGCCGGCCAGGGATTCTACGAGTTGCTCGACAATGTCTACCGGGATGGCATGCCGTACGTCGGGCGCGGCACCTCGGTCATACTGCAGCGCCAGCCCGGCGCCGCGCTCGAAGACGTGGTGGTCAACTTCGTGTTCCAGCCATTCACCGGTGACGACGGCGCCATCAACGGCGTATTCATCGAAGGCAGCGACGTTACCGAGCAATACCTTGCCCAACAGGAACTGGCCAGCAACATCGCCCGCCTGGAACAAGTCGAGCGGCGCCAGGCGTTCCAGCTCGAACTGTCCGACCGCATCCGCGACCTCGACAAGCCGGAAGAGATCACCGCGGCGGCCAGCGAAATCCTCGGACGGTGCCTGGCGGTCGACCGCGTCGTCTACGTCGAGGTCGACGAAGCGGCCGGCACCTTCGTCGTCGGGCGCCAGTGGTGCCGCGACGGTGTGGCAGAGGTCGACGACAGCGCGCGCGCGCTCGACATTTTCGGCCCACGGGCGATGGCGCAGCTGCGCGCAGGCGACATCCTGGCGATCGACGACGTCAACACCGATCCCCTGACGGCCCAGTTCGCCGACGCGTACGCGAAGCTCGGTGTCGGCGCCAACCTCGGCGTGCCGCTGGTGAAGTCAGGCCGGCTGGTGGCGGTGCTCAACTTGCATCGCGCCGCCCCATGTGCCTGGAGCGACAGCTGCATTGCGCAGGCGCGCGAGACGGTCGAGCGCACCTGGGCGGCGCTGCAAAGCGCGCGTGCGCACGTTGCGCTAAAGGCAGAACGCGACCAGGCCGAAGCCGAGCGGCGCCTGCTCGACGCGCTGCTTGAGGCGGTACCGGTGGGAATCGGCATGTCCGACACCGACGGCAATCTGGTGCGGGTGAACCGCGCCAATCGCCAGGTGTGGGGCGACGCCTTGCCGCTGTCGGGCGACATTGCCGGCTGTGCCGGATGGAAAGGATGGTGGGCCGACGGCTCGTCCCGGCACGGCCAGGCGCTGGCGCCGCACGAGTGGGCGCTGTCGCGCGTGCTGCGCGGCGAAGACGCGCCCAACGACATGGTCGAGATCGAGTCGTTCGATGCGCCCGGCCAGCGCCGCACGATCGTGCTGTCGGCCGCCGCCGTGCGCGATGCGGACGGGCGCATCGCCGGCGGCGTGGTGGCGCAGATGGACGTGACGGCGCGCCAGGAAGCCGAGCGGGCCTTGCGCGCGAGCGAAGCGAAGTTTCGCACCATCACCAACGCGATGCCGCACATGGTGTTTTCCGCGCTGCCCGACGGCCGCCACGATTACTTCAACCAGCAGTGGTACACTTTTACCGGCGTGGCCGAGGGCGTGACCTTTGACGCCAACTGGCTGCAGGCGTTCCACGCGGATGACCAGCCGCGCGCGGTGGCGCAGTGGCGCGACAGCCTGGCCAGCGGCGCGCCGTACGAGATTGAATTTCGCCTTCGCCATCGCTCCGGCCAGTACCGCTGGGTGCTGGCGCGCGCCTTGCCGATCCGCGACGAAGGCGGCTCCATCGTGCGCTGGATGGGATCGGCCACCGACATCCACGACCAGAAGCAGACCCAGGACGCGCTGCGGCTGGCCGATCGCCGCAAGGACGAGTTTTTGGCGATGCTCGCCCACGAGCTGCGCAACCCGCTCGCGCCGATCAGCGCCGGCGCCGACCTGCTGCGCCTGACGCGGGTCGACGAGGCGCGGGTGCGCCAGATCAGCGAACTCATCTCGCGCCAGGTCAAGCACATGACCAGCCTGGTCGACGACCTGATGGACGTTTCGCGCGTGACGCGCGGTTTGATCACGCTCGACAACGCGATGCTCGACGCGCGCCACATCGTCACCGACGCGGTCGAGCAGGTGCGCCCGCTGATCGACACGCGTGGCCACCAGCTGGTGGTGCATGCGCCGCCGGAGTCGGCGTTCGTCATGGGCGACCAGAAGCGGCTGATCCAGGTGATCACCAACGTGCTCAACAACGCCGCCAAGTACACCCCGCAGGGCGGCCGCATCGTGCTGAAGATGGAAGCGAGTCCTGGCGAAGTGGTGATCAGCGTGGCCGACAACGGCATCGGCATGGTAGCTGACATGGTGGGCCGCGTGTTCGAACTGTTCACTCAGGCCGAGCGCACGTCGGACCGTTCACAGGGCGGTCTGGGCATTGGCCTGGCGCTGGTCAACAGCCTGGTCGAGCTGCACCACGGCACGGTGACCGCGGCCAGCGCCGGCCCCGAGCAGGGCAGCGAATTCACAATCCGGCTGCCGCGGGTTGTGCTGCCGGTCGCCACCGCCGAGCTGGCCGGCGACGGGCCGCCGCCGCCGGCGGGGACCGCGCTGCGCGTGATGGTCGTTGACGACAATAACGACGCGGCCATGATGCTCGGCATGTTTCTCGAGTCAGCCGGCCACCAGGTCTCGATCGAGCACAACGCCGGGCGCGCGCTGCAGAGCGCGCAGCACGAGCAGCCCGACGTCTACATGCTCGACATCGGCTTGCCTGACATGGACGGCAACGAGCTGGCGCGCCTGCTGCGCGCCCAGCCTGGCGGCCAGCGCGCGGTGCTGATCGCCATCACCGGCTACGGGCAGGAGCAGGACCGCCAGCAGACGGCGGCGGCCGGATTCGACCATCACTACGTCAAGCCGGTCGATGCCGAGCAGTTGCTGACGTTGCTGGCCGCGATGAAGCGGCCGCGGTAGGGACGCAGCGCTTGCACAGTGAAGGTCGCCGTTGAAGCGGCCGCCGTCATTGTCGCGAAAGAGGCTGTGCGGCAGCCGGTCCTACACCGGCTGCGCAAGCTGCATGCCGACGGCAGCGATGCGCTCGCCGAGCGCGGCGCCGTTGTCGCCTTGCAGACCAAGCTGGCGGGCGGCGCCGGCAAGTTCGTGCGCGCGCTCGGCCATCAGCCATGCCGGCGTCGCGCTGCGGCAACGCCAGCGTCGCGCGGGCCAGATGGAAATTCATCGACGCATTCTGCGCCGCGCCGGCGGCCGCGCGCATGGTGGTCAGCCGGATCGCCAGCGCCTTTACGATCGACATCGTCTCGATGGCGCAGCCAAGCTGCACGGCGCGAAACGGTTTCTCGTGCATGCCGCCGGTGGCGCTGGCCAGCAGCCGCAGCATCAAGGCGTAGCAGGCATTGGCCAGGTCGAGCACGGCCGCCGACTCCGGCACCGATACGTGCGTGGCGCCATCGTCGGCGATCGGGCGGAACATCACCGGCGTCGGCGCCACCGGCCGGTACGGCGTGAAGCCGCTGTCGGCGGCAAGCATGGCATCGTACTGCTTGCCGATGGTGACGAACTGGGCGTAGTGCGACTTTTCGTGATCGCGCCGACCGCCTTCGCCCTGCTCGACAATGGTGGCGATCGCCGCCAGCGCACTGTTGAGGTCGGTGACGGCGCGCATCGATTCAAACGACAGCAAGTCGGTGTCGATCTGCGCCTCCGGCGCGCCGATGAACAGGGCGCTCTCGCCAAGCTCGGCCGACAGTTGCTCGAAACCGTGCTCGATGCCGGCGTACAGGTGGCCAAACCGTTTCGTAGTCTTCGGCGTTCGGCGTCAGCCTGGTGGTAACGCCGGCGCTGCGGCGATAGCCCTGTTCGGTCTCGAAGCCTGGCGCCTGGGGCAACTGCATCCCTTCGGGCCGTTCCAGGTAGACGAAATGGGACACCGTGTCGCGCGTGGTGCGGCGCGCCGCTAGTCTTGCCGCACCGTCGCGAGGCGCGCATTGACCGCGATGTTGCCCGCATCGAGGCCGGGCGTTTCGCCGTGCAGGTCGAAATCGAGCTTCGTTTGCGGACGGAAGATCAGGCAGTGAGTCGATCCGCCAAAGTGAAACATGCCGAGCTGCTCGCCCTTGCCGACCCGCTGGCCAACGCTGACCGTGATGTCGCACGTCGACACCTCGGCCATGCCGACCGCCATGAAGCACATCAGGCCGATTGCCGGATGACCGGCTTCGATGAAAATGAGCGCGCGCGTGGCAACTTGCGTTAGCCCTGCGACTGGCGCGGACCGCACGGATCGAATCCTTCGTGCTCGGACTCGGCAAAATAGGTGCCGTCGATCACGTATGCTTTGACGATGGTGCCCCCGACCGGGCTGTGCCAGCGGTGATCGCTGAACGAACTGAGGAAGGCCTGGTACACGGTGCCGTGCGCAAACTGGGCGGCGAGGGCGTCGTTGGCCAGCATGTGCAACAGCGAGTAAGGCTGCGCCTTGATCCAGAAGCGATCGCGCAACTGGACGTCGCGGTTGAGCTTGTACGGCGCTGACTCGCAGGCACTGACGATCACAGCGTCTTCATCGGGCGCGCTGACAGGGCGCTGGCCGTCGCGGAAGCGGCGGGTGAAAAAGTCGTCCCATGACGTGAAGCCGCGGTAGGGAAGCGACGGCGCGCAGTCGAACTCTTCATCGAAATTGGCCATCTGTGCCATCGCGTCGGCGCCGAACCAGCCGCTGTGCGGATCGTCGCCAAGCGCCGGCAACGACGCTTCCGACTTCAGGAATTCGCCCCAACGGTTGAGGATGCGTTTCAAATGGCGGTTGACTTTGGGGTTCAGGAAAAATGCGCGGCCGCTCGGCGTTGCCATCGACCAATCGACCATCGCATTGATCGGCAGCCCAGTCAGCCCGGTCTTGTTAAACTGAGGCGGCGTGCGCAGCACCACATCGATCATCTGCAGCAGGTGCGCGAAATGCCCGATCTGCGGATGGCCGGTCGGCGAGCAATCGTAGGGCGGCGTGCGCGGCACCTGGTCGAACATTTGGTGGACCATTGCAAACAGCGCCGCATCCTGGTCCACGGCGTCGCTGAAGTCCTGCAGCACCGGATCGAGCCGCTGGTCCGGGCGGGCGGCGGCGCCGAGCGAGGCCATCCAGCCGGCAAACGCGTGCTGGTCGCTGTCGAGCCATTCGCCGACGCAAAAAGGCGGCGGATTCTTCGCGTGGTCACGCACCGGATCACCTCTAGTGGTCGTTCGTGCCGAACAAATCGCTCGACTGTAAGCGAACGCTACCAGTTTTGCCTCGCGCACAATACAGCTTGTACATTTGCCGCCGCCGTACTGCGTCAGTGGCTCGCTGAGGTTACCGCGCCGATGCCGGTTTCCGAACGGACCTGCTGCGCCTCGTAGCCGAGCCGGTCAATGCGCGCGCGCTCGCTGCGATCGAGCACCGAGAACAACCAGATGCCGACAAACCCGGCGGTCATCGAAAACAGCGCCGGCGACTGGTACGGAAAGATCGCCGTCTTGTAATGGAACACATCGACCCACACCGATTTCGACACGACGGTCAGGCCCACCGCTGTAAACAGGCCGAGGAAACCGCCGATGGTGGCGCCGCGCGTCGTACAGTTTTTCCATAGCACCGACATGAACAGTACCGGAAAATTGGCCGATGCGGCGATGGCGAACGCCAGCGACACCATGTAGGCAATGTTCTGCTTTTCAAACACGATGCCCAGCACCACTGCGACGATGCCCAGCGCCACCGTCGTCAGGCGCGACACCCGCAGTTCGTTGACGCTGGTGGCCCTGCCTTTCATGAAGACGGTCGCGTACAGGTCGTGCGAGACGGCCGACGCCCCCGACAAGGTCAGGCCGGCGACCACCGCGAGGATGGTGGCGAAGGCCACCGCAGACATGAAGCCGAGGAAGACATTGCCGCCGACGGCGTTGGCCAGGTGGATCGCCGCCATGTTGTTGCCGCCAAGGAGCTTGCCGGTTGCGTCCATGAATCCTGGATTGGTGCTCACCAGCACGATGGCGCCGAAGCCGATGATGAACGTCAGCACGTAGAAATAGGCGATCCAGCTGGTGGCCCAGAACACCGATTTGCGCGCTTCCTTGGCGCTCGGCACGGTGAAGAAGCGCATCAGGATGTGCGGCAGGCCGGCGGTGCCGAACATCAGCGCCATGCCGAACGAGATGGCGGAGATGGGATCGGTGATGAAGGTGCCAGGTCCCATGATGGCCTGCGCCTTCGGGTGCACTTCGACCGCCTTGGCGAACAGCGCCTCCGGGCTGAAGTTGAACTGCGCAAGCACCGCCAACGCCATGAACGAGGCGCCCGACAGCAGCATGCCGGCCTTGATGATCTGCACCCAGGTGGTGGCGGTCATGCCGCCGAACAGCACGTACACCATCATCAGGGTGCCGACGATGACGACGGCGATCCAGTACTCGAGGCCGAACAGCAGCTTGATCAACTGGCCGGCGCCGACCATCTGGGCGATCAGGTAGAACGCGACGACGACCAGGGTGCCGGACGCGGCGAAGGCGCGGATGGGCGTTTGTGCGAAGCGGTAGGCGGCGACGTCGGCAAAGGTGAAGCGGCCGAGGTTGCGCAGGCGCTCAGCCATCAGGAAGGTGATGACCGGCCAGCCGACCAGGAACCCGATCGAATAGATCAGGCCGTCGTAACCGTTGAGGAAGACGGCCGACGAAATGCCGAGGAAGGACGCGGCCGACATGTAGTCGCCGGCAATGGCCAGGCCGTTCTGGAAGCCGGTGATGCCGCCGCCGGCGGTGTAGAAGTCGGCTGTCGACTTGGTTTTGGCGGCCGCCCATTTGGTGATGAACAGGGTGAGCACGACGAACGCGCCGAACATCGCGATGGCGGTCCAGTTGCGCGGCTGCTGGTCGGTCGGGCCGATCACGTCGGCCGCGCCCGCCAGGCCGGCAGTGGTCAGCAGAAGGAGGGCGGCGCCGCCCAGTGCGATGTGCGGCTTCACAGCACCTCCCTGCGGATAGCGTCGGTCAATTCGTCGAACTGCTGGTTGGCGCGCCAGACGTAGATGCCGGTGACGAGCACGGTGAACACGATGACAAACAGGCCGACCGAGATGCCCCAGGTCAGCACGCCGGCGCCGACGCGGGCGGCCAGCAGCTCCTTGTCAAACGCGATGAGCAGGATAAAGCCGTAGTACACAATCATCATCATCGCCGTCAACGTCCAGCCGAACACCGTGCGGACGCGCACCAGCTTCTGATAATTGGGGTTTGCTACGATCTTCTGTACAAGGTTTTCTTCCATGGCGGCCCCCGATATTTGGCGCCGCCGATTCGAAAGTACGGACGCGCGTTCAATATCGTATTGACCCTGCGAGCTGCCGTACAGTTCCCCTGTTACGGGGGCAAGGACAAAATCTTCGAGCGTGCATGCGCCGAGGTAAGGTGACGCGTAGCTTAAATCTTGCGCACCTGCGCGCAAATCGCCTTCATGGTGCGCTCATTGCGCTCGCTGTAGCGGTCGGTCAGGTAATCGGTCCGGCCGCGCGTCAGCAAGGTGAACTTGTACAGCTCCTCCATCACGTCGACCACGCGATCATAGTAGCCCGACGGCTTCATGCGCCCGGCCTCGTCGAACTCCTCGTACGCCTTCGGCACCGACGACTGGTTAGGGATGGTAAACATGCGCATCCAGCGTCCCAGCAGCCGCAGCGTATTGACGACGTTGAACGACTGCGAGCCGCCGCACACCTGCATCACGGCCAGCGTACGTCCCTGGCTCGGACGCAGCGCGCCTTGTTCCAGCGGGATCCAGTCGATCTGGTTCTTCATGACCGCGGTGATGGCGCCGTGCCGTTCCGGGCTGCACCACACCTGGCCTTCGGACCACAACGACAGCGCACGCAACTCGACAACTTTCGGATGCGACTCCGGCACGCTGCCGGCCATCGGCAATTCGCTCGGATCGAAAATGCGTACCTCGGCGCCGAAATGCTCGAGGATGCGCGCCGCTTCGAACGTGAGGAAACGGCTGAACGAACGTTCGCGCAGCGAGCCGTACAGCATCAGGATGCGTGGCGGGTGGTCGAAACAGCCAGTCGGCGCGAGCCTTTCAATATCTGGGATATCGAACTGCTCGGGGCGAATGTTGGGCAGATCCGCGATCTTATCCATGCTGAACTCGCTTTCCCTGTTCATCGATCACGCGCTCGCCGTCTTCTTTGGTATAGGCGCCTTGCTGCGGTGCCGGCAAAATATCGAGCACGATTTCGGATGGACGACACAGGCGCACCTGGCCGCGTGCGACGACCAGTGGACGATTGATCAGTATCGGATGTGCCAGCATGGCGTCGACCAGCTCATTATCGGTGGTTACCGGGGTGTCGAGTTTTAAAGCGGCATATGCCGGTTCCTTCTGCCGCACGACGTCGTGCACCACCAGGCCTGATCTGGCGATCAGGTCGACCAGCGTGGCGCGATCCGGCGGCGCTTGTAAATAGTCGATGATGACCGGCTCGATGCCGGCGTTACGGATAATGGCCAGGGTATTGCGGGAGGTGCCGCAATCCGGGTTGTGGTAAATGGTCACGGTCATGCAGATTTCTCCATTAGGAAAGGCGCAAAGCGAGTGCCGCCAGAGTAAGTACAAGCACCGGCAACGTCAAAACGATGCCCACGCGGAAGTAATAGCCCCATGAGATCTTGATGTCCTTGCTCTCGAGGACATGCAGCCATAGCAGCGTCGCCAGGCTGCCGATGGGTGTGATCTTCGGCCCAAGATCGCTGCCAATGACATTCGCGTAGACCATGGCTTCACGCACCACGCCTTGCGATGTCGTGGCATCGATCGATAGCGCGCCGATCAAGACCGTCGGCATGTTGTTCATGATCGACGAGAGAATTGCCGTGATCAGTCCCGTGCCCAAGGCAGCGCCCCATACGCCGTACTTGGCGCATTCGTTGAGTACGGTTGTGAGATAGTCGGTCATGCCGGCATTGCGCAGGCCGTACACGACCAGATACATACCCAGCGAGAAAATCACGACTTGCCAGGGTGCGTTGCTCAGTACTTCGCGTGTCGAAATCTTGTGTCCGCGCGCGGCCACCGCGAGGAGCAAGGCGGCGCCCGCTGCCGCCACCGCACTGATGGGCACGCCAAGACGCTCCAGCCAGAAAAACCCCACCAGTAGCAGGCCGAGTACCCACCATCCGGTGACGAAGGTAGCGCGGTCATGGATTGCTTCATCCGGCGTGCGCAGCTGCGCCACATCGTAATTGGCCGGTATATCCCTGCGAAAGAACCACATCAGCATTGCCAGCGTCGCCGCCACCGAGACTAGGTTCACCGGCACCATCACGGCGGCGTAGCGTCCAAAGCCGATGTTGAAATAGTCGGCCGATACGATATTTACCAGGTTGGACACCACCAGCGGCAAGCTTGCCGTGTCGGCGATGAAGCCGGCCGCCATCACAAAGGCCAGCGTTGCCTTCGCCGAGAAGCGCAGCGCACGCAGCATGGCGATCACGATGGGAGTGAGGATCAGGGCGGCGCCGTCGTTGGCAAATAGCGCAGCGACCGAGGCGCCCAGTAACACGAGCAGCACGAACAGGCGCTTGCCGCTGCCCCGTCCCCAACGTGCGACGTGCAGCGCTGCCCACTCGAAAAAGCCTGCCTTGTCGAGCAGGAGGCTGATGATGATCACGGCGACGAACGTTCCGGTAGCGTTCCATACGATGTGCCACACCACCGGGATATCGGCCACGTGGATCACCCCGGCCAGCAGGGCGACGAGGGCGCCGGCGGTTGCGCTCCATCCGATACCAAGACCGCGCGGCTGCCAGATGACGAGGATCAAGGTGACGAGGAAAATGAGGAACGCAAGAAGCACGGCTGGCCTTGAAAGTAATGTCGATGAGAATGAGGAACCGGCCCACGGGCCACTTGAAATTCAGTGGCCCGATCAGGCCAGGATGGTGCCGATCCGGTCAAGTTCCGTTTTCAGTGCGGCCTTGTCGTTGGCCAGCTCGGCCAGGGGCAGCGCAAGAAATGCTTCGATGCGCGCGCGGATGATGCGATAGGTCTGCTCGAAAGCGGTGTTGATGTCTTCCTCCGTGCCGACGATGTGGCCGGGATCGTCGACGCCCCAGTGCGTACGCAGCACCGGGCCCAGATAGGCCGGGCAGGTTTCGCCAGCGGCGCTTCCGCACACGGTAACGACAATATCGGGCGTCACCGGCAGGTCGTCCCACGACTTGCTGTAGTAGCCCTGGGTCGAAATGCCTTTGCTGTGCAACAGTGCCACAGCGCGTGTGTGAAGCTTGCCGGCCGGCTGGCTGCCGGCGCTGATCGCCTTCAGCCACGACGGCGCCAGGTGGTTGAAGGTTGCTTCAGAGAGGATGGAGCGGCAAGAGTTGCCGGTGCAAAGAAAGAGAATGTTCATATGGGCTTTGAGGCGACAATTAAACTGGGGTAGTGCCGATGGTCTGGATTTCACGCTGGATCGCGTTTTTTTCCAGCATGTGCAGAGGCAGGCTCAGAAAAATGTTCACGCGTGTCATGATCTGGCGGAAGATGCGATGGAACGCGGCGCGCTTTTCCTCATCGGTTCCGACTACTGCCGCAGGGTCTTCGAAACCCCAGTGCGCTGACATGGGATGGCCGGGCCAGTACGGACACACCTCGCCGGCGGCGTTGTCGCAAACGGTGAAAATTAAATCCATGTGAGGCGCGGCCGGCGTCGCAAATTCATCCCAGCTTTTGCTGCGCAGAAGCTCGATTGGATACCCCGTTTCGGTCACCAGCTCAAGGGCAAATGGGTTGACTGTGCCGCCAGGGTGACTGCCGGCTGAAAAGCCACGGAAGCGGCCCTTGGCCATCGTCGTCAACAGGGCTTCGGCCATGATGCTGCGGGCCGAGTTGCCGGTGCAGAGGAATAGTACGTTGTAAATCTTCTCTTGCATGGGAAGCTCCAGGTCAGGTGGGCGATGTCGTGGCGTCGCGGGCTACCGGGCCGCAAGGGACGCCGCCGCAGCAATTTTCGGTCAGGTAGCCGATCAGATTATTCATGACAACAACATCGGTCGAGTAAATGATGAAGCGGCCTTCGCTGCGCGCAGTGATAAGCCTGGCGTGCGAGAGTTCCTTCAAGTGAAACGACAGCGAAGAAGGCGCGATGTCGAGTTGCTCGGCGATCCTGGTCGCAGCCATTCCTTCGGCGCCCACTTGTACCAGCAGCCGAAAAATGGCGAGCCGGCTCTCTTGGGCGATAGCGGACAAGGCCGTCAACACTTGCTTGGTATCCATATGATTCACTTCCATGATTCAGTAATTATTGAACTATTCTAGCTCAGAAGCTACAACGCTTCAAATATTATCGAATTATCGTGACAGTGCGGTGACATCGTTCAGGCACGATGGGTTAGTGCGACGGTCTTGGTGCCTAGCAACTAAAACCCGTCGTGCCCGCCATTGGCGGACCCGACTTCGCGCGCGGGCGGGACCCCTGGTGAGCTGACTGAACCGCTATGGCTAGATGATCGCCGGCAGCTTCGCCAGCAGCTTGTCGAGCGTGATCGGATACTCGCGCACCCGCACCCCGGTCGCGTTGTAGATCGCGTTGGCAACGGCGGCGCCCACGCCGCAAATGCCAAGCTCGCCCACGCCCTTCGCCTTCATCGGCGACGACATCGGATCAGTCTCGTCCAGGAAAATCACTTCCTGGTGCGGAATGTCCGCATGCACCGGCACTTCGTAGCTGGCCAGGTCATGGTTGACGAAGAAACCGAAGTCCTGCCGGGTATCGACGTACAACTCTTCCATCAGCGCCGCGCCCACGCCCATCGTCATCGCGCCGATCACCTGGCTGCGCGCCGACTTCGGATTGAGGATGCGCCCGGCGGCGCAGACGGCCAGCATGCGCCGCACCCGCGTCTCGCCCGTGAAGGCATCGACCGCCACTTCGACGAAATGGGCGCCGAAGGTCGACTGCTGGAACTTTTTGTCGAGGTCGCCGTATTCCATGAAGTCCTCGGCCGTCAACGGGCCGTTGGCGGCAGCCTGGCGCAAGGGCAGGGAGCGGCCGCCCGATTTCACCATGCCATCGGCAAACTCCACATCGGCGGCAGCCAGCCCCAGCTTTTCGGCCACCGCGGTGCGCATCTTGGCGCAAGCGGCGTACACGCCGGCGGTCGAACTGTTGCCACCCCACTGGCCGCCGGAACCGGCCGAGACCGGAAAGTCGGAGTCGCCCAGCTTGACGGCCACCATGTTCAGCGGCACGCCCATCATTTCGGCGGCAGTCTGGGCGATGATGGTGTAACTGCCGGTGCCGATGTCGGTCATGTCGGTTTCCACCGTTACCAGGCCGTTCACGTCGAGGCGGATGCGCGCGGCCGACTTCATCACCACGTTGTTGCGGAAAGCGGACGCCACGCCCATGCCGATCAGCCATTGGCCTTCGCGCACCTTGCCCGGCACCGGGTTGCGCTTGTTCCAGCCGAAGCGCTCGGCGCCGCTGCGCATGCAGTCGATCAGGCGGCGCTGCGAGAAGCGGCGGTCCGGCTTTTCAGGATCGACCTTGGTGTCGTTGAGGATGCGGAACGTCACCGGATCGATCTTCAGCTTGTCGGCCATTTCGTCCATGGCGATTTCAAGCGCCATCAGGCCCGGCGCCTCGCCCGGCGCGCGCATCGCATTGCCTTCGGGCAAGTCGAGCACGGCCAGGCGCATCGACGTCATGCGGTTCGGGCCGGCATAGAGCAGGCGGGTCTGCTGCACGGCGACTTCGAGGTTGCCGCCGGGCAGGTCGCCGGACCACGATTCATGGCCGATCGACGTGATCTTGCCGTCGCGGCTGGCGCCGATGCGGATGCGCTGGATCGTCGCCGGCCGGTGCGTCGTGTTATTGATCATCATCGGCCGTGGCAGCGCCACCTTGACCGGCCGCTTGGCCGCGCGCGCGCCGAGCGCGGCCAGCACCGCTTCGGCGCGCAGGAACAGCTTGCCGCCGAAGCCGCCGCCGATGAACGGCGATATCAGGCGCACGTTTTCCTTCGGCACGCCGAGCGTCTTGGCCAGGTCGCCGCGCGTCCAGTTGATCATCTGGTTCGACGTCCACACGGTCAGCTTGTCGCCTTCCCACGCGGCGATCGACGCGTGCGGCTCCATCATCGCGTGCGACTGGTCGGGCGTGGTGTAGGTGGCGTCGAGCTTGACCGGCGCTGCGGCGAACGCGCCGGCGAAGTTGCCGAACTTCGAATCGGGCTGGTCTTTCTTCGGTTTTTTGGCGGTATCCTTCGCCTTCGCCAGGTCGTAGGCGCCGGTGGCCTTGATGTACTTCACGCGCACCAGGCCGGCGGCGGCGCGCGCCTGTTCGAACGTTTCGGCGACCACCAGCGCGACCGCCTGGTGATAGTGATCCACTTCAGGACCGGCCAGCAGCTTGGCGGTATTGAAGTCGCCCTTGCCGAGCTTGCCGGCGCTGTCGGCGGTGACGATGGTGAGCACGCCCGGCGCGCGGCGCGCCTCGGCCAGGTCGATCGAGCCGATGCGGCCCTTCGATATGGCGGCGGCGACGACGTAGCCAACCGCCGCATTCGGCGCGGCGGCGTGCTGTTCATGCGCATACAGCGCGGTGCCGGTGGTCTTCATCGGACCGTCGATGCGGTCGACCGGCTTGCCGACAATCTTCAGCTGGTCGATCGGATTGGTGGTGGCGGGCGTGGAAAATTTCATGGGGTCAGCCTTTCTTCGCGTCCGCCATCACGGCGGCGAGGGTCCGCTGGACCAGGATAGTTTTGAAGGCGTTGTGCGCCGTGGTCTTGCCGCCGGCCAGCATCTGGTCGGCAACGACTTTGGCGCCGCGCGGCAAGCTCGCTTCAGCCGCCTCGACGCGCCACGGCTTGTGCGCCACGCCGCCGAGGGCGACGCGGCCGCTGCCGTCGGGCTGGATGATGGCCGCCACCGAGATCAGGGCAAACGCGTACGACGAGCGGTCGCGCACCTTGCGGTACACCTGCCGACCGCCCACCGGCTTTGGCAGCTTGACGCTGGTGATCAGTTCGCCTGGCATCAGCGCGTTTTCGATATGCGGCGTATTCCCCGGCAGCTGATGGAAGTCGGCGATCGCAATCGTGCGCACCGAGCCGTCCGGGCGGATCGTTTCGATCTCGGCGTCGAGCACGCGCATCGCGATCGCCATGTCGCTCGGGTGGGTGGCGATGCACGATTCGCTCGAACCGACGATGGCGTGGGCGCGGCTGATGCCGCCAATGGCGGAGCAGCCGCTGCCCGGCACGCGCTTGTTGCACGGCTGGTTGGTGTCGTAGAAATAGGTGCAGCGGGTGCGCTGCAGCAGGTTGCCCGACGTGGTGGCCTTGTTGCGCAGCTGCCCGGAAGCGCCCGACAGCAAGGCGCGCGACAGCACCGCGTAGTCGCGCCGCACGCGCAGGTCCGACGCCAGGTCGGTGTTGCGCACCAGGGCGCCGACGCGCAGCGAGCCGTCGGCAAGCGCTTCGATTTTGTTGAGTGCCAGGCCGTTGACATCGATCAGGTGGGTCGGCGTCTCGATTTCGAGCTTCATCAGGTCGAGCAGGTTGGTGCCGCCGGCGATGAACCTGGCGTTCGGGTTGCGCAGCGCGGCGGCCGCCGCGTCGGCCGGCGTAGTTGCGCGCTGATAGGTAAACGCCTTCATGTCGTGCTCCCGGCCACCTCGGTGATTGCATCGAGGATATTTGAATAGGCGCCGCAGCGGCAGATGTTGCCGCTCATGCGCTCGCGGATTTCTTCGGCGTTCATTTGCGGCGGCGCGCCAAGGTCGGCGGTGACGTGGCTCGGAATGCCTTGCTTGATTTCACCGATGACCGCAACGGCCGAGCAGATCTGCCCGGGGGTGCAGTAGCCGCACTGGTAGCCGTCGTGCTTGACGAAGGCGCTCTGCATCGCGTGCATCTTGCCCGGGTTGCCGAGCCCTTCGATCGTCGTGACGCTGGCGCCTTCGTGCATTACGGCGAGCGTGAGGCAGGAATTGATGCGGCGGCCGTCGACGATGACGGTGCAGGCGCCGCACTGGCCGTGGTCGCAGCCTTTCTTGGTGCCGGTCAGGTGCAGGTTCTCGCGCAGCGCGTCGAGCAGTGACGTGCGCGTGTCGACGTCGAGCTGGCGGCTGGTGCCGTTGACGTTGATCGATACTTTGTTGACCACCGGAGCCATGCCGGGCGCGGCCGCAGTGGATGCTTGCTGGGCGCCGGCCAACGAGGGCACCGCGGCAGCGGAGGCCGATATCGCACTGATGATCAGCAGGTCGCGCCTGGTAATTTTTACGTCGTTGAAGTCGTCCATCGTGGTTGCACCTGTACGTGATGTGGTGACGTCCTTCGCGAACGAACGCTACGTATCTTTGCGAAGGGCAATAAAAGGGCGGCATATGCTACCAGGCTCCGTTCTATTTTATGCCAGTTTTAAAAAAATGGTAAATACGGTAGAGCGCTGGGGCTCATGAGCGCGATTCATGAGTGAAGTTCGGCGCGTCGAAGGTCGATCGACCAATCATGAGCAGCGTCAGGGGAATGCGCCGCGCGAGCTTGCGCTGGCGCGGGAATGTGGGAAGCTTTGCCGGGGCCATGGAGGGCGGGGCATGAATCGTACGCTGATCTATCTGCTGACGTTCGCCGGCTTGACGGCTGCCGCCGCGCTGGCGACCGTGTACGTACAGCGCGTGGCGGAAGACGAAGCGAGCACCATCGCCAAGGCCGGCGTGAGCCTCGCGCAGGCGGTCGGCATCGCCGAGCGTCACGTCGGCGGCAGGGCCGTGAGCGCCGATTATGAGGATCAGCACGGGCAATGGGTATTCGCGGTCGAAGTCGTCAAGGGCAAAGGCACGATGGACGTCACCGTCGAAGCGTCGACCGGCAAGGTGCTGGCCGCGGTCGGCAACATCGACCCCAGCATCGAGCCGGACAAGGAGTAGGGCAGCAGTCGCCAGTCAGGTGGATGCAAGCAGACGCCCGCAGCAAATCACCGCTATCCAGATCGCCAGCGACGCCAGCGCCTGAATGCACGCCAGCGCCGGCGCAGGCTTCGTCGTGTCCACGGCCCAACCGTGCGATACACACCAACGTGAAACATCAGCGCGTCGAAGCCGGCCAGCACGATCAGCAGCAGCTTCAGCTGGAACACCCGGTTGCTGACGCATAGTGCGGATGCGCCGAAAACATCATCACACCCGCGGGCACGATCAGCGCCAGGCTCGCCACCGACCACGGCAGCAGATGGCGGCCAAGCTGCTGCACCGGCATTGTACGCGCGCAACAGCAGGGGTCTGACCCGGCGTTGGGGTCAGACCCCGAATTTGTCAGGCCGGCGAATCCGGGGTCTGACCCCAAGTGAAAAACGGGTCAGACCCCTGCTGTTAGCGCGGCATGGCGTTTCTGCTATTCTTCAGGCAGTCAGCGTACTTCCTGCAACCCGATCCATTTTTGTAAGAGGCAAACATGCCAGGCCTGCTCCCCGACGTCGACCCCGACGGACTGCTCGAATACTCCGTGGTCTATTCGGACCGCGCAATCAACCACATGTCGCAATCGTTCCAGCGCGTGATGCGCGATATTTCCGCTACGCTCAAGGACGTCTACAACGCGCAGTCAGCCATCGTGGTGCCAGGCAGCGGCACCTTTGGCATGGAAGCGGTCGCGCGGCAATTTGCCACCGGCAAGCACTGCCTGGTGATCCGCAACGGCTGGTTCAGTTTCCGCTGGACCCAGATCTTCGACCTGGGCAGCATTCCTTCCAGCTCGACCGTGCTGAAGGCGCGCCGCGTCGACGACAGCCGCCAGGCGGCGTTCGCGCCCGCGCCGATCGCCGAAGTGGTGGCCGCCATCGCGGCGGAAAAGCCGGCGGTCGTGTTCGCGCCGCATGTGGAGACAGCGTCCGGCATCATCTTGCCTGACGACTACCTGCGCCAGGTTGCCGACGCCGTGCATGCGGTGGGCGGGCTGTTCGTGCTCGACTGCATCGCCTCGGGCACCGTGTGGGTCGACATGCAGGCCACCGGCGTCGATGTGCTGATCAGTGCGCCGCAAAAGGGCTGGAGTGGCTCGCCGTGCTGCGCGCTGGTGATGCTCAGTGCGCTGGCGCGCGACAAGATCGAATCGACCACCAGCACCAGTTTCGCCTGCGACCTGCGCAAGTGGCTGCAGATCATGGAGGTGTACGAACAGGGCGGCTTTGCCTACCATGCGACGATGCCGACCGATGCGCTGGCCGTGCTGCGCGACGTGATGAAGGAGACGACCGCCTACGGCTTCGACAAGGTGTGTGCCGAGCAGCAGGAGCTGGGCAGGCGAGTGCGCGCGCTGCTGGCCGAAAAAGGTTTCCGGAGCGTGGCGGCGCCGGGGTTCGAGGCGCCGGGCGTGATCGTCAGCTATACCGATGACGACGCCATGCAGTCGGCCAGGAAGTTCGTCGCCGCCGGCGTGCAGATCGGCGCCGGCGTGCCCTTGCAATGCGACGAGCCGGCCGACTTCAAGACCTTCCGCATCGGCTTGTTCGGGCTCGACAAGTTGCACAACATCGAGCGCACCGTGAGCACGTTTGCCGCCGCGCTCGACAAGATGGGGTAGCGTCCCGTGCGGCTACTACGGATGGCCGTCGGCGTCTTGCCAGGCGACGTTCTTTTCGTCCTTTAGCGCGGCGAGATCGCGGGCAAACATTTCGTTGAGCTCGTCGCGCGACTGGCGCGCCATCGAGATGTAGCGCTCCTGGTCCTTGTAGTACGGGTAGACCGCTTGCAGGCTCTTGATGTTGTGCAGCTTGAACTTGTTCGCCGCCGACCGCGCCCGGTACGCGCCGAAACCGAGGTGGCGCAGCACCTGCTGCCCCAGCGCGAGCGCCGCCTCGAACGTCTCGCGCTCGACAATGTCGACGCCGCGGTCCATCAGGTCGTACAGGTGCGTCACGTTGCGTGCCCGCGCCATGATCTTCAGGTCGGGGAACTCGCGCCGCACCGCGTCCACCAGCGCCAGGCTGTCTTCGATGCTGTCGATGGCGACAACCAGCGCGCGCGCCTTGCCGGCGCCGGCCGCATGCAGCAGGTCGACCCGCGTGACGTCGCCATAAAACACCTTGATGCCAAAACGGCGCAGCAACTCGACCTGCTCGGGATCATGGTCCAGCACCGTCATCGTGATCTGGTTGGCGCGCAGCAGGCGGCCGATGATTTGGCCGAAGCGCCCGAAGCCGGCGATGATGACGTGGTCTTCCTGCGTCTCGATGATGTCGGCCGGACGCCGGTTCTGGTCGCGATAGCGCGGCGCAATGACGCGGTCGTGCAGCAGCAACAGCAGCGGCGTGGCCACCATCGACAGCGCCACCACCACCACCAGGATCGACGCGGTGGCCGGCGTGAACACGCGCGCCGTTTCGGCGGCGGCAAACACGACAAAGGCGAATTCGCCGCCTTGTGATAATAAAAACGTAAACAGCGCGCGCTGGCTCGGCGGCACGTCGAACAGGCGCGACAGAGCGTACAGCACCGCCAGCTTGATCGTCATGAAGCCGGCCACCAGCATCAGCACCAGGCCAGGCTGCGAAAAGAACACGCCGAAGTCGACCGACATGCCGACGGCGATGAAGAACAGGCCCAGCAGCAGCCCCTTGAACGGCTCCAGGTCGACCTGCAGCGCGTGGCGGTACTCCGAATCGGCCAGCATCACGCCGGCCATGAAGGCGCCGAGCGCCATCGACATGCCGACCCATTGCATCAACAGCGCCACGGAAATGACCAGCAGCAGCGAGAACGACGTGAAGATTTCACGCATGCCGGTCTTGGCGATGAAGCGCAGGACCGGGCGCAGCAGGTAGCGCCCGCCGACGACCAGGCCAACCAGCACCGCGGCCACGCGCAGCGCGCCGAGCCAGCCCTGGCCGCTGCCGTGCACGGCGGCCACGCCCAGCACCGGCACCAGCGCAATCATCGGGATCGCGGCCATGTCCTGGAACAGCAAGATCGAAAACGCGGCCGAACCGGTCGGCGTCGTCTTCAAGTTGCGCTCCTCCAGCGTGGCCAGGGCGATCGCGGTCGACGACAGCGACAAGCCGAGCGCGGCGATCAGCGCCACTTTCCAGTCGACGCCGAACACCATGGCGGCGCCGGCCAGCGCCGCCGCCACGCCGACGACCTGGGCGCCGCCCCAGCCGAAGATCGGCCGCCGCATCGACCACAGGCGGTCGGGCTCGAGCTCGAGCCCGATGATAAACAGCAGCAGCACCACGCCGAATTCGGAAAAGTGCAGGATGTCTTCGACCTCGGTGATCAGGCGCAAGCCCCACGGTCCGATGATGACGCCGGCCAGCAGGTAGCCGAGCACGGCGCCCATGCCAAAGCGCCTGGCGATCGGCACCGCCACCACCGCCGCCGCCAGGTACACGACGGCATTTGTCAGCAGGCTATGTTCCATGGGGTTGCCCGGCAAAGTCGAGGGTGCGGGCAGCCGGCAGCGCGCCGGCCAGTTGCTGCAGCCGCGCGGTGAACTGGCCGATATGCGCGTCGACCGTGCGCGCGTCGACCTCGTGCGCGCCATGCAGCACGTGCGGGGCGATCCAGCGCATGCCGCACAGCGCCGCGGTCTGCTCGGCCGGCGCGAGAAAGTCGCTGAACGGCCGGCCGTGACGCTTGCCCGGCGCGTATTCGTCGGCATGGCCGCCGGTGGTGGCCACCAGCCAGTTGGTCTTGCCGTTGCAGGCGCTGCCTTCGGGGCCGTACGCCCAGCCGTCCTCGAGCACGACGTCGACCCATTCTTTCATCAGCGACGGCATGCTGTACCACTGCATCGGGTACATGAAGATGATCACCTCGGCCTGCGCCACCAGCGCCTGTTCGCGCGCGACGTCGATGTAGAAGTCGGGATAGCTTTCGTACAGGTCGTTGACGAAGACGCCGTCGACGATCCGCGCGGCATCGGCCATGCGCCGGTTGACGCGCGACAGGTGCGGCGCCGGATGGGCGTACTGGACCAGGATGCGGTTGGGATTCACGGAGGCGCTTTCTAGGCGTAGCAATACGATATCGAATTATCGCTGAAAACCGCCTCGGAGGGCGCGGACGCTCGCTGCGCCAACCTCGAGCACGGCGGCAAGAAGCATTCAGTGCGTGCCCACGTTCTCCGGATTTACGGACATTTCGCCTGCGTAGCCAGTTTTTCCACCGCCGCCATGATGCGCTCCGGCGCCGCATAGTGCGCCATGTGGCCGACGCCATCCTCCATCGTCAGCTCGCTGTGCGAGATCTCCCGGTGCAGCCGCCCCGAGTTGCTTTTCGCGTCCGCCACCAGGTCGCCGCTGCCGGCGATCAGCGCCACCGGCATCGTGATCTCCGCATAGCGTTTCGACAGCCGCTCGGCAGCCGGTACCATCATGCTGCTGTCGGACGCGGCCGCTTTGAGCTGGCCGGGCCGCAGCGTCATCCACACCGGCAGGCGATCGAAACGCTCCGGTGTCTTTTCGGGCAAGAACATTTGCTTGACCAGCGCCGGCCACAGCATGCGGCCAACCAACGGCGCCAGCGTGTAGCGATAAGCATGGCCCAGCACCGGCAGCGCCGGCACCGACGCGAGCGCCGCATCGATCCGCGTGCTCGGATAGAAATAGCCGCCCACCAGCGCGATGGCCCGCACGTAGCGCGGGTAGTCGAGCGCCATCGCCAGCGCCACCTGGGTGCCGAGCGAATGGCCGACGACGATCGGCCGCTCCACGCGCAGTTCGTGCAGGGCGTTGTACAGCAGGCGCGCCTGCGCTTCCGGCGTCCAGCAGGTATGCGATGGCCGCTCGCTGTAGCCGAAACCGGGACGGTCGAAGGCGATCACGCGATGCGTGCTGGCCGCCTGTTCCATCAGGCCGCTGAAGGCGAAATCGTCGGCAAACAGGCCATTGCCATGCAACAGCACCAGCGCCGGGCCTGCGCCGCGCTCGATGTAGTGCAGCCGCACGCCATCGACGTCGATGAACTTGCCGGCGGGTAGATGTTTTGCTTCTACAGATTTCTTCTTGGCCTGCACGACGACAAAGGCGGCGGCGAGTCCGGCGGCCGCGGCGAACAGGGCGGGCGTGCGCCACGGTTTTTCGCGGCGGGTCGGCAACAGCGTGGTGGGATACATAGTTTCTCCTTGAACAGAATGGCGGGGAAATGCCAACGGAGCCAGGCTGCGATTGCGGCGTGGCTCCGTGTGGACGAAACGAGTCAGGTGGTATTAGTGCTTTTGCTCTTGCTTGGCACCACCGCCGGCACCTTCGTGGCTGCCGGCTTTTTCGCGGCTCATGTGGTCATGGCTGCTTTTGTCGTGCTGCTTGACCGACGACTTGGCATCGGCTTCTGTTTCCGATTGCGGCTTGCCCGATTGTTCGTTCTGCGTGCCGCTCGATTTCGATTGGGTCATGGTAAATCTCCTTGGGTCGTGTGAATGAACTGGTGTCGATTGTCATCCTTGCACCAAGGACCGTCTGTGCGTTAGTCAACCATGGCGCCATTTGCGGCGATGATCCGGCCCAGCGTTGCCATCGCCGCCTCGTGGAGCTCGTCCCACGGGTGGCCGTAGTTCAGGCGCAGGCAGTTGAGGAACTTGCGCTCGGCCGAGAACATCGGGCCGGGCGCCACGCTGATTCCCAGCGACAGCGCGCTGCGCTGGACCTGCAGCACGTCGACCTGGCCGGGCAGCTCGACCCAGACGAAGTAGCCGCCGGCCGGCCGCGTCGCCTTGGTACCGGGCGGAAAATAGCGCGCCACCGCCTGCAGCATGGCCGTCTGCTGCACCGACAGCGCGTGGCGCAGCTGGCGCAGGTGGCGATCGTAGCCGCCCTTGGCCAGGTAGTCGGCAATGGCGCCCTGCGCCGGCGCCGATGCCGACAGGGTGCGCGACAATTTCAGCCGCGCCACCGCGCCGGTGAACTTGCCGGGCGCCGCCCAGCCGACCCGGTAGCCGGGCGCCAGGCACTTCGAAAACGACGAGCAGTGCATCACCAGGCCGGTCTTGTCGAACGCTTTCGCCGGCAGCGGCCGGCGGCTGCCGAAATACAGCTCGCCGTAGACGTCGTCTTCGATCAGCGGCACTGCGTGCTCGGCCAGCAGGGCCACCAGCGCCTGCTTCTTTGCGTCCGACATCAGGCCGCCGAGCGGATTCTGGAAATTTGTCATCAGCCAGCAGGCGCGCGGCTTGTGCCGCTCCAGCGCCAGGGCCAGCTGCGCCAGGTCGATTCCTTCGCGCGGGTGGGTGGCAACCTGGATCGCCTTGAGCCCCAGCCCCTCGAGCGCCTGCAGAGCGCCATAAAAGGTGGGCGACTCGATGATCACGCTGTCGCCCGGGCGCGCCACCGTGTGCAGGCACAGGCTGAGCGCTTCGAGCGCGCCGTTGGTGATGACGATGTCGTCGGTGTGCACGTGCATGCCGTCGGCCAGGTAGCGCAGCGCGATCTGGCGCCGCAAGGCCGGGCTGCCGGGCGTCAGGTCGTCGACCGTGCTCCAGGGATCCATCTTCTGGATGCTGGCGGCCATCGATTTGGCCAGCCGCGCGAACGGGAACAGCAGCGGGCTCGGAAAGGCCGAGCCGAACGGCACCACGTCGCGGTTCTGCGCCGACGCCAGGATGTCGAACACCAGCTCGCTGACGTCGACCTCGGTCGAGTCAAGCGTCGGCAACGAGGCGTTGTCGATTTCCGGCAGCACCGCCCTGGCGCCGGCGATGACGTAGTAGCCGGAGCGCTCGCGCGCCCGGATCAGGCCGCGCGCCTCGAGCAGGTAATAGGCCTGGAACACCGTCGACGCGCTGACGGCGCGGCTGGCGCCGGCCTGGCGAACCGACGGCAGGCGGTCGCCCAGCGTCATCACGCCCGTGCGGATCGACTGTGCGATGTCCTCGGCGAGCGCCTCGTAGCGTTTCATCGGCCGGCTAGCTGATGGCGAAGCGGACCGCGAGAACGATGGCGCCAATAAAGATCACGGTGCCGATCAGCGCGGCGATGATCACGTACACCGGATTCATGCCGCCGGCGACGTCCTGGTCGAAATCGCGCTTGCTGCGCAGGCCGATGAACGACCACGCGATCGCTTTCATGGTGCTGGCGAAGGAACGCTTGTTTGCTGGTGGGGTGGGTTGGTCTGCCATGGTCTCGATCGTCATCAATGGTGCAATTGTACTGGGCGGCTGCGCCGAAAAACAGCGGCAGAACGCGATCAATTTACCATATCAGGAACCTCATCTGATACGCAAAAATAACGGCAGACTGAATCTGTTTTGTTTTGCCGCGGCTGGTTAGACTCCTCTGATGCCATTCAGAACAGACAGGGTAATGACGATTTCCAGCAAACTGATCGGGGTTGCGCTGCTCGCCGCGGCGCTGCTCGGCAATGCCGCCGCTGCCGCCGACAAACCGGCCGACACCATTGCCCAGCGCGCGCTCGCCTGCGTCGCTTGTCATGGCAAGGACGGGCGCGCCACCAGCGACGGCTTCTTCCCGCGCATCGCCGGCAAGCCGGCCGGCTACCTGTACAACCAGTTGATCAATTTCCGCGACGGTAACCGCAGCTACCCTTTGATGACCTACATGGTCGGCCACATGTCGGACGAGTACCTGAAGGAAATCGCGCAGTATTTCTCCGAGCAGCACCCGCCGTACGCGGCGCCGCAGCCGGTCAGGGCGTCGGCCGACAGCATGGCGCTGGGCCGGCGCCTGGTGCTGACGGGCGACGCGTCGCGCAAGATTGCGGCCTGCAGCGCCTGCCACGGCGAGACCTTGCGCGGCGCCTTGCCGGCAATACCGAGCCTGCTCGGCTTGCCGCGCGACTACGTCAACGCCCAGATCGGCGCCTGGAAGAACGGCGCGCGCAAGGCCAGGGCGCTGGACTGCATGGCGCACATCAGCAAGCAGCTCAGTGCCGACGAAGTCGGCGCCATCTCGGCATGGCTGGCCGCGCAGCCGATCCCGCGCGACATGGCGCCGGCGCCGGCCGCCGCCGTCACGCTGCCCACTCCCTGCGGCAGCGCCCAATAAACATTCGATCGGTAATCTCATGAAGCGAATCGCTCTGGCCATGCTGGCAATTGCAATACTTGGGCTGGGGTCGGTGGCCGCCATCGAAGCCACGCGTGCGGCGCACAGCGGCAATCCGGCGCCGGTGGCGGACGCGGCGGCGCAGGTACGTGCCGGACAATACCTGGCCAGCGTCGGCAACTGCGTCGGCTGCCACACGGTTCGCGGCGGCCAGCAATACGCCGGCGGGCGCGGCCTGGCGACGCCGTTCGGCACCATTTACGCGCCGAACCTGACGTCCGACAAGGGCACGGCATCGGCGCCTGGTCGGCCGACGACTTCTGGCAGGCCATCCACAACGGCAGGTCGAAGGACGGCAGCTTCCTGTATCCGGCGTTTCCCTATCCGAACTACACGAAAGTCGCGCGTGCGGACTCGGACGCGATGTTCGCCTACTTCCGGACGATCGCGCCGGTCACGCAGCAGAACCGGCCCAGCGAGCTGCGCTTCCCGTACAACCAGCGCTTGCTGCTGCCGCTCTGGCGCGCCGTCAACTTTGACCAGGGCGAGTACGCCGGCGCGCCGGAGCAGGGGGCGCAATGGAACCGCGGCGCTTACCTGGTCGAAGGGCTCGGCCATTGCAGCGCGTGCCACACCGGGCGCAATGCGCTCGGCGGCAGCATCGCCGACAAGCGCCTGGGCGGCGCCATGATTCCGATGCAGGACTGGTACGCGCCGCCGCTCGGCTCCGGCGACAGCGCCGCCGACATCGGCCAGCTGCTCAAGGCGGGTGTATCGGCGCGCGGCGCCGTGTTCGGGCCGATGGCCGACGTCGTTGCCGGCAGCTTGCAGCATGCGAGCGACGCCGACATCGGCGCGATGGCGGCGTACCTGACAACGCTGCCGGTGGCCGCGCCGGCGCGCGCCGTCCTTGTGGTGCCGGGCGCGCAGGCGATGCTGCGCCAGGGCGCCGAACTGTACAAGGCGCAGTGCGCCGAGTGTCATGGCGCCGATGGGAAGGGTGCGGCGGGCGCCTATCCGTCGCTCGAAGCGAGCCGGGCGGTGGGGGCGGCCAATCCGGTGAACGCGATCCGGATGGTGCTCAACGGCGGCTATCCGCCGAGCACCCACGGCAACCCGCGGCCGTACGGCATGCCGCCGTTCGGCCCGACGTTGTCGGACGCCGAGGTGGCGGCGGTGGTGTCGCACCTGCGCACCAGCTGGGGGCACCACGGCGGGACGCTGTCTGCGGTCGACGTATCGCGCCTGCGCGGCGTGCCGATCGATTGAGCGCGTCGCGGCAGAGCAGTAGTCGCAAGGCGCGCGACGCGGCGAGGGCGAAATTCATATACTGAACCGTTACCCACGTCATCATTGCATCGAGCATGAGCATGCGATCCGCGCCAGGCGTTGTCGGGCAGGGAGCGGCGAAGGCTATTCGCAGCCTTGCCGCCAGCGTCGTTGCGAACATGCACATCATCGCCGCCTGCCTGCTGGCGGCGCTGTTGCTCAGCCTGCTGAGCTCGGGCGTGCTGCTCGGCAGCGCGGCGGCCGACCGCGACGACGGCGAGCGCGCCGCGCTCGACCAGGCCCGCACGACCGCCCACGCCTATTCCGACCAAGTGGCGCGCGCCGTCAACTGGCATGACCTGGTGCTGCGCCAGAGTCGCGAGAGCTGGGGCCTGTCCGCACACGGCCTGAACCTGGAATCGGCGCAGTCAGCCGAGATGTTTGCCGACGCCACGTTCTCCAACCTGGCCATTCTCGCCAGCGACGGCCGCCTCGTCACCGCCATGAAGCGGCAGGGCGAACTGGCACTGGCAGCGCAGGCGCGCTTTTTTCAGATCCATGCCGGCGCGCCTGCCGATCAGCTGGTCATCAGCCAGGTGATCGATGACGGCGGCAACGTCGTCGAACTGCAGTTCTCGCGCCCGATCCGCGCCGCCGGCGGCCGCTTCGACGGCGTCGTGCTGGTGCAAGTGGCCGCCCAAAAGTTGACGCTCGACTTCTTCATGCAGCGCTTCGCGCCGGACGGCGTGGTCGGGCTGGCCGGCGCCGACAACCTGCCGCTGCTCGCCGTCGCCGGGCGCCCTCGGCGGGTGCGGCTGGCGCTGCCGCCGCTGGCCGCCGCCGGCGGCAGCGTGCTGGCCCCCGCCGCCTGGTTCAGTGACGGCCGCGCGCGCTATTTCGGCTGGCACCGGGCCGGCGCGTATCCGCTTACCGCCTTTGTCGCCCTCGACCAGCAGAACATGCTGGCGCCGTTCGACGCCGCGCGCGCGGCGGCCGTGTCGCGCGCCATCATCGCCACCGCCGCCTTGTTTGCCGGCGCCCTGGTGGTCATGGGCTTCCTGCTGCGGCTGACCTGGCGCAAGCGCGAGAGCCAGCGCACCGACGAAACGTACCGCATGGCCACCGAAGGCAGCAGCGACGGCTTTTTCATCCTCGGCATGTTGTTCAACGGCACCGGCGCGGTCGACGACTTCGAAGTGCTCGACTGCAACAAGCACGGCGCCGCGCTTTGTCACCAGCGGCGCGAAACGCTGATCGGGCGCCGCTTCTCGGCGCTGTACCGCGACCACACGTTAGCCGAACTGCTCGACGTGCTGCGCGGCGCCGTCGATACCGGCTCCTACGACGGCGAACTAGAATTTCAGCCGGAAGGGGCCGACCGCTCGCGCTGGATGCAGCTCAAGGCGGTGCGCTCGGAGCAGAAGCTGGCCATCACGCTGCGCGACATTTCCGAATCGAAGGCACACGTGGCGGCGCTGGAACACCGCGGCAACCACGACGCGCTGACCGGCCTGCCGAACCGCCACTGGCTGCAGTGGTACCTGCCGCAGGCGATCGGCCGCGCACGCGAGCACCGCCAGACGCTGGCGCTGCTGTTCATCGACCTCGACGGCTTCAAGGCGGCCAACGACGCCATGGGCCACGCCGCCGGCGACGAACTGCTGCGCCACGCCGCGCACCGGCTGACCGAAGCGGTGCGCCCGCACGACCACGTCATCCGGCTCGGCGGCGACGAATTCGTCGTCATCCTGGAACACAACCTGCGCGTCGAAGACGCCGCCATCGTCGCCGAGCGCGTCATCGCCGCCTTCAGGCCGAAGTTCAAGCTGATCGGCGGCACCGCGGTGCTGGGCACGTCGATCGGCATCAGCAGCTTTCCGACGGACGGCGACGATGCCGCCTCGCTGCTGCAGAACGCCGACGTGGCGATGTATTCGGTCAAGACCAGCGGCAAGGGCAGCTTCCGCTTCTTCGATCAGCAGTTCTACGCAGCGCTGCGTCAGCAACTCGAGCTCGAGCAGGAGCTGCGCCGCGCCATCGAGCACGACGAATTCGTCGTCCACTACCAGCCGCGCATGGACCTGGCCAGCAGCCGCGCCACCAGCATGGAGGCGCTGGTGCGCTGGCTGCACCCGCGCCGCGGCCTGCTCGAACCGGCCGAATTCATCCCGCTGGCCGAAAGGACCGGCATGATCGTGCGCCTGGGCGAACTGGTGCTCGGCAAGGTGTGCGGCCAGCTGGCGCAGTGGGCGGCCAGGGAAGCGAGCCTGGTGCCGGTGTCGGTCAATATCTCGTCGCGCCAGTTCAACGAAACCGATATCGCCCGCGTGTTTTCCGGCGCAATGGCGCGCCACGGCATTGCCGCCAGCCTGCTGGAAATTGAACTGACCGAGTCGTCGATGATGGGCGGCAGCAGCCATGTGCTCGAATCGCTGTCGAAGATTCGCGGCATGGGCATCAAGCTGCTGGTCGACGATTTCGGCACCGGCTACTCGTCGCTGGCGCAGCTGCAGATGCTCGACTTTGACATGCTGAAGGTCGACAAGGCATTCACCAGCCGCATCGAACAAACCGAGCAGGGCAAGATCTTGTTTACGGCCATCATCACCATGGCGCACGCGCTCGGCATGCGGGTGGTCGCCGAGGGCGTCGAGACCGGCAAGCAGCTGAGCATCCTGCGCGCGCTGCGCTGCGACGAGGTGCAGGGCTATTTCATCTCGCTGCCGCAGGCGGCGACCGAGGCGCAGAGCGTGCTGCTGTCGCCGGTGGCCTGAACCAGCGGTGCCGCGGCGGCTGCGGCACCGCGTGCAAGATGGCCAACCACGTTTCAACCTGTGGCTGCCGATGTCTGAACAACCATGTCTTCACCGAACGTGAGCACCACTACCTGCCATCGGCCGAGCGCGGCGCGTTCGCCGCCGTCAGCCCGATCGACGGCAAGGAGCGCCAGTATGGCTACGACGCGGTCGGCGACGTTCCGCTGGTGATCATCACCGGCATGGACCGCAAGGATGCGCTGGTCGACTGGCACGGCCGGGCGCATCCAGCTGTCGTCGAAGCTGCTGGACCAGGTAGCCGAATGTCACAATTCAGAACAATGTATCTTCCACCACAGGCGCCGCCTTGGTTCGCGGTGGCAGCGGGGCGGCCTCGGCGGTGAGACGGTCGGCTTCCCAAGGGCGGTAGATGTCGGCCTCGTTGACCAGTTCGCCTTCCAGCCAGCCCTGGTATTGACCCGGTTCGAGCAGCACCAGCATGCGTTTTTCGTCGCCGGGCTTGTGGAAGCGCTGCATCAGCGGATGGCCGTCGGCATTGATGGTCAGCATCGAGAACGACAGCAGCGGCAAGCCGTCCGGTCCGCTCGGGCGCCACTCCCAGATGCCGGCGATGCCGAGCCGCTCGTTGCCGGCTGCGGTGATGCGCCAGCGCACCGGATTGCCGCTGTCGTAGCACGGCTCGTAAAAGTTATCCGCCGGAACAATGCAGAACTGATTGCGTTTCCACGCGTTGCGGAACGACGGCTTGGTCGCCACCGTCTCGGTGCGCGCGTTGTAGGTCTGGCGTGCCAGCTTCGTGTCGGCCCAGTGCGGCACCATGCCGAACATCGCCGGCACCACCTCGACTTGGCCGGCGGCATCGCGCGATTCGCGCAGGATCGGCGCCAGGTAGCCAGGGAACGCTTCGTCCGGAAAATTGAACAGTGCGCGTTCGAGACCATGGTGCTGGCTGATCGCGTCGAGGCGGGTAGGGGTGTAGTTGGCGCACATTGCACAATGGTAGCGCGTTTTTCCGATACCGGCTGCACAGTGGCAGCGCCGCGCGAATGGTGCACGTTTGATCTGCCGCAAGGACTGGGGGCAGCTCGGTGCGCCACACTTTCGCATGCCGCCTGGCCGGCGCCTGCAGAACCGAAAGGACCGCCGTGAGACAGTTGACATCATCCGACCTCGACGAGCTCGAGAGCCGGCTGCGCAGCGAGCGGCACCTGGTGCTCGAAGCGATCCGCGACCGGCTGGTCGGTTACGACAGCGACGAGCAGAGCGTGCTGGTCAATTTCTTTGCCGAGCATGGCAGCAAGGCGGCAGCCGGCCAGCTGGGCGCCACCGACATTGCCCAGTTGCGCGACGAGCTGGCGCGGCTCGACAACATCGACATGGCGATGAAGCGGCTGGACTTCGGCGCCGGCGGCCTGTGCGTCGTATGCGGCAACCCGATCCCGCTGACGCGGCTGCGCGCGGCGCCGGCGTCGCTGACGTGCCTCCATTGCCAGCGCCGCATCGACGCCGGCAGTGAAACGGCGACCGGCGCCCCGCACGTGCCGGGCCGCGCCCACGGCGCTCATTAGCCGCCCGCAGCCGTTAGGCGTCCTCCTTGCGCAGCCCCGCTCCGGCATCCTCGCGCCCCCTTTACCGCATCCCGCGCAGCCCTCCACGCCATCCTCGCGAAGCGGGCATGCCGGAGCGGTCATTGAAACATGCTTGATACAGATCAAGGTTGCAGGACGACCGCGGCTCCTATCATTGACATCCAATCAACCGAAACGGAGAAGCACATGGACCAGGCGTTCAAGGAGTTCGTCCTGAAAGTGATCGACGGCGCCAGCGACCTGACGCTGGCGACCGTGCGGCCGGACGGCTACCCGCAGGCGACGACGATCAGCTTCGCCCACGACAAGCTGAACCTGTTCGTCGGCATCGGCAAGCACAGTCAGAAAGCCAACAATGTCCGGTATAACAGCAAGGTGTCGCTGACCATCAACTTGCCGTACCACGACTGGCGCGAGATCCAGGACCTGTCGATGAGCGCGCTGGCCGAGCTGCTGGCGCCCGGGCCGGATGTCGAGCTGGCCAAGTCGTGCCTGCTCAAGCGCTTGCCGCAGATCGCCGAATGGGGCGAGAACGGCCAGGCCAATGAGGTCGCGTTCCTGAAGATCACGCCGCAGGTGATCTCGATTCTCGACTACACCAAGGGGTTCGGCCACACCGAGCAGGGCGTGGCCACCTGAGCGGCGACGCGCCGGCGTTCGGCGCGGCAAGCACCGTCAGCTGGTAAATTCGGCAGCCGTCGCCGTGCCGCTGCCGTGCGGGAACACCAGCACCGGGATCGCGCTGTGGGTCAGCACCTTGTGGGTTTCGCTGCCCAGCAACATGGCCTTGACGCCTTTGCGGCCATGCGACGCCATCGCCACCAGGTCGCAGTTGGCGTTGCGCGCCGCGTCGATGATGGCGTCGAACGGATAGTCCGACATCAGCAGCAGCGTGTTGCATTTGACACCGGCGTCGCTGGCCATCTGCTCGATGTGCTCGAGGTAGCGCTTGGCGTGCCTTTCGTTCTCCTGGCGCACCTGGGCATGTACCGCTTCTGTCACCCCAGGCTCGTAGGTAAACAGGTGCAACACCGGCATCACGTGAACGCCGGTGATGGCCGCGCCGGTGGCCTGCGCGAGACGAATGCACGACACGATCGCCGCTTCTGAATCGGCGCTGCCGTCGGTCGGCAGCAATATGTGGCTAAACACGCTCTCGCTCCTTATCGGCTTGTACATTGCCGTAGCGCGCGCGGCGGTCATGCCGACCGTCGGCGCGCGCGGCGCCTGTGTGCCGGCGCGCACGCGGCGCTTGCGCCCGCGTGGCGTTGGCCAGGGTCAGGTCCATCGTCGAGCGGTGCAGCAGCAGCCACTTCGGCAGCAACTGCAGCGCCTCGCGGCCAAGCTTGACATCGCCGCCTTCGACGTGCGGCTGGGCGTGGTGCAGGGCGGCGAGCGCGCGCGCGTGTTGCTCACGGTGACCGCGCAGCGCCGGGTAATGAAGTGCTTCCATCACCGCTTCCTCGTCGCGAAAGCTGATCTCAAGCTCGGCGATCAGGTCGTTAAATCCGTCCGCGAACTGATCGTCAGGTGTGCGGGCCAGGCGCTCCATCCGCTGCGCCATCGCGCGGCGTGCCTTGCTCATCATTTCGGCAACATTCTTTGCCATCGAACTGGTCGTGTTGAAGTTCATGATCAACCTCTTGCAAAAACGGGCGCCGCCAGGAAAAGGCGGCCCCTTTTCAGGGTGGGCCACGACGCCGGAAAACCGCTTTGATGCAAATCAAAAAAAGAGAAACCGGCCGGCGGCCGCATTGCCTAGCGGAAGATCAGCACCGGCACCTTGCTGTGCACCAGCACCTTTTGCGTCTGGCTGCCGAGCAGCACGCCGGCAATGCCGCGCCGCCCGTGCGAGCCCATCGCGATCAGGTCGCACTGGCGGCTGACCGCGGCATCGACGATCACTTTCCAGGGATCGTCCGACATCACTTGTTCGCAGGTGCAGGCGATGCCGGCCTCGCGCG
Source organism: Massilia sp. TWR1-2-2 (assembly GCF_049897565.1). Taxonomy (NCBI): domain Bacteria; kingdom Pseudomonadati; phylum Pseudomonadota; class Betaproteobacteria; order Burkholderiales; family Oxalobacteraceae; genus Massilia; species Massilia sp. TWR1-2-2. The sequence goes on from NZ_JAFCWM010000004.1 coordinate 200,629, forward strand.
CCGCGCCGCTGATGAATTCCAGGTACGTCACTGCGCGCTTGGCGCTGTCGACGGCGAACTGGTCCGACGTGTCTTCCACCATTTCGGCATGGTAGGTGAACGTGTGGAACTGCGGCACGACGGTCAGGCCGAGCACCTCGGCGCCAAGCTCCTTGGCGAAGGCGACAGCGGCAAGAATGGCGCGCTCGGATTGCTCTGAGCCATCGGTCGGCAACAGGATTCGTTTGAACATGCTGTGTCCCCTGGAAAAAAAGGCGCTGCGACGCGCGCTGGCGCTATTGGCGAATAGTCGAACAGGTAGTCTGTCGGTGCGCCGAGCGAGCAGCCTTGATGCATATCAAAGTGGCCGGCGTCCGGACAACGACAGTTGTTGCTGCGGCCTTGGTCCGGCGCCCGAACGCCGGGGCCGGCATGGCCTGCGGGCGGAATGGCATGTTCAAGCGCGTCTTGTTGATCCAGGGGCATCCCGACAGCGGCGGCGGGCACCTGTGCGGCGCGCTGGAGGAAGCCTACGCCAGGGGCGCCGTCGAAGGCGGCCACGAGCTGCGCCGCATCGACATCGCCGCGCTCGACTTCCCGCTGCTCAGGAGCCAGGACGAATGGGAGCACGGGCCGTTGCCGCCGACGCTGCTGCAGTCGCAGCAAGACATCCTGTGGTCGCAGCACATCGTGATTTTCTTTCCCTTGTGGCTGGGCGACATGCCGGCCATGCTGAAGGGCTTTCTCGAGCAGGTCGAGCGTCCCGGCTTTGCCTTCTCCGGCGACGCCAGAAATCCGTTTGCGCGCAAGGGCCTGAAGGGACGCTCGGCCCGCCTGGTGGTGACGATGGGCATGCCGGCGGTGGTGTACCGCGTGTTCTTCCGCGCCCACGGCGTCAAGTCGCTCAGGCGCAGCGTGCTCGGCTTTGCTGGCATCGCGCCGGTGGCCGACACCCTCATCGGCATGACCGGCAACATGAAGTCGCGCCGTGCCGCCCGCTGGCTCGACCGCCTGTTCGCACTGGGGCGGGCGGCGGTCTAAGGTGTCAGGTCTGACATTCGGACATTTGGTTGTTCAAATGTTCGAATGCCAGACCTGACACCAGCATTTATTCAAATGTCCGAATGTCAGACCTGACACCAGCATTTGTTCAAATGTCCGAATGCCAGACCTGACACCAGCATTTAAGTCCGCATGACGGCGGCATATCGGTCCAACGTCCTTGGCTTCCAGACCCTGCATTTACCATGGGCCTACCGCCCCAGCAGCTTCGCCACCCGCTCCACCGCTTCCTCGATGCGTGTCAGCTTGGTCGCATACGACAGCCGCACGTGGCGTGCCGGCGCGGCGAAGCCGAAGTCCGCCCCCGGCACGATCGCCACACCGGTTTTCGCCAACACATCCAGGCAGAAGGCGGCGCTGTCGCCGCTGGCCGTGTGCGCCAGCTCGCTGATGTCGGCGTACACATAGAATGCGCCGTCCGGCATCACCGGCACCTGGAAACCGAGCCCGCGCAGGGCCGGCACCAGGAAGTCGCGGCGGCGCTGAAATTCGCGCCGGCGCTGCTCGTAAATAGCGATCGAATCGGGATGGAAGCACGCCAGCGCGGCATGCTGGGCGATCGTCGACGGACAGATGAACAGGTTCTGCGCCAGCTTTTCGAACACCGGCACCAGCAGCTCAGGCACCACCAGCCAGCCGAGCCGCCAGCCGGTCATGTTGAAGTATTTGGAGAAGCTGTTGACGGTGATGACGTCGGCATCGAAGTGCAGCGCGCTGACCGGCGCATGGTCGTACGACAGGCCCTGGTAGATCTCGTCGACGATGGCAAAGCCGCCGCGCGCGCGCACCGCCGCCAGCATCTGCTGCATCTGCGGCCCGGTCATCGAGGTGCCGGTCGGGTTCGACGGCGACGCCACGATCACGCCGCGCGTGCGCTCGCTCCAGCGTTGCTCGACGTCAAGCGCCGTCAGCTGGTAGCGCTGGGCGGCGTCCGACGGCACCAGCACTGGCGCGCCGCCGAACGCCGAGACGAAATGGCGGTTGCACGGATAGCACGGGTCCGGCATCAGCACTTCGTCGCCGACACCGACCAGCGCCGCGCACGCCAGCAGCAGCCCGGCCGAAGCGCCGGCGGTGACGACGATGCGGCGCGGGTCGACCTCGATGCCGAAGGCGCTGGCGTAGTGCGCGGCGATTGCCGCGCGCAGCGGCGCCAGGCCGAGCGCATCGGTGTACTGGGTGGCGCCGCTCCTGATCGCCGCGACGGCCGCCTCGGCCACCAGGTCGGTCGCCGTGAAGTCCGGCTCGCCCACGCTCATGCTGATGACATCGACGCCGGAGCGCGCCAGCGCGCTGGCAGCCTTCACCACTTCCATCACGTGGAACGGCTCGATCGCGTGGACGCGCTGCGCGACCTGCAGCGAGCGCGCGGCCTGCGATTCAATCTGCGATTCAATGTTCAGCGGTGGTGTATGCGTCATTCGGGTCCTCTGCGGTTGCTGGTGCCTGCCGGCGTAGAGCGCTATGTTATACGAAGCGGCGGGGCGTTGCCGAGCGCCGTCGGGCGGAAGGGTTTATGCTAGTACCAGAGTCAAGGAGAAGCCTTTGGATACGCATGAAGCGGCCGGCGCGTTGGCCGAGTACACGTTCAAGATCGACGGCATGACCTGCGCTTCGTGCTCGGGCCGGGTCGAGCGCGCGCTCAGGAAAGTGCCGGGCGTGCTGGAGGCCAGCGTCAACCTGGCCACCGAAAAGGCCGCCATCACGGCATCTTTCGGCGTCACCGCGCAGACGTTGCAGGATGCCGTGCAGCGCGCCGGCTATGCCGCCGCCGAGCTGCGCGCAGCGGCCCCGGCGGTGCGCGACGCGCCGGCGCCATGGTGGCCGGTGGCGCTGGCGGCTGCGCTGTCGCTGCCGCTGATCGCGCCGATGCTGCTGCAGCAGTTCGGCGTGCACTGGATGCTGCCCGGCTGGCTGCAGCTGGCGCTGGCCACCCCGGTTCAGTTCTGGTTCGGCGCGCGCTTTTACCGCGCCGGCTGGCACGCGGCGCGCGCAATGAGCGGCAACATGGACCTGCTGGTGGCGATCGGCACCAGCGCCGCCTACGGCCTGTCGCTGTACCTGATGCTGGCGCACGGCGACAGCGCGCCGCACCTGTACTTCGAATCGTCGGCCACCGTCATCACGCTGGTGTTGCTGGGAAAATGGCTCGAGGCGCGCGCCAAGCGCCAGACGCTGGCCGCGCTCGGCGCGCTCGAGTCGCTGCGCCCGGCGCAGGCGATGGTTCGCCGCGCTGGCGTCGACGCGGTGGTGGCGGTCGCCGAAGTGCGGGTCGGCGACACCGTCATCGTGCGCCCGGGCGACCGCGTGCCGGTCGACGGCGTCGTCGTCGAAGGCAGCAGCGAGCTTGACGAGTCGCTGCTGACCGGCGAGAGCATGCCGGTACCGAAGCACGCCGGCAGCGCCGTCACCGGCGGCGCCGTCAACGCCGGCGGCATGCTGGTGATCACGGCCACCGCCGTCGGCGGCGCCACCATGCTGTCGCGGATCATCCGGCTGGTCGAGGACGCGCAGGCGGTGAAGGCGCCGATCCAGCGCCTGGTCGACAAGGTCAGCGCCATATTCGTGCCGGTGGTGCTGCTCATTTCGGTGCTGACCCTGCTGGCCTGGGGCGTGATCGGCGGCGACTGGCAGCAGGCGCTGCTCAACGCGGTGGCGGTGCAGGTGATCGCCTGCCCGTGCGCGCTGGGCCTGGCCACGCCGACGTCCATCATGGCCGGCACCGGCGTCGCCGCCCGCTACGGCATCCTGATCAAGGACGCCGACGCGCTGGAGACGGCGCACGCGGTGACGGCGGTGGTGTTCGACAAGACCGGCACGCTGACCGAAGGGCGGCCGACCCTGGCCGCGGTAGAGGGCGAGCCGGAGGTGCTGGCGCTGGCGTGGGCGGTGCAGCAGTACAGCGACCATCCGCTGGCCAGCGCGGTGGCCACGGCCGCGCGCGCGGCCACCGCTGCGCCGGCCGCCGCCAGCGGTGCGCAGGCGCTGCCAGGGCGCGGCGTCAGCGCGGTGGTGGGCGAGTCGACCGTCTACCTCGGCAACGCTCGGATGATGCGCGAGCTTGGCGTCGATGTCGGCAGCGCCGAAGCGCACGAGCGGCTCGGCCGCACCGTGTCGTACCTGGCGCTGGCAAGCGCGGGCGGCACGCCGCGCCTGGCCGGCCTGCTGGCGTTCGGCGACACTGTCAAGCCGACCGCGCGCGCGGCGGTGGCACGCCTGCAGCGGCTCGGCATCAAGTGCGTCATGCTCACCGGCGACAATGCCGGCAGCGCCGGCGCGGTGGCGGCGGCGGTCGGCATCACCGATTTCCGCGCCGAGGTTCTGCCGGCCGAAAAGAGCCAGGCGGTGGCGGACCTGAAGCGCGAGGGCCACATCGTGGCGATGGTCGGCGACGGCATCAACGACGCGCCGGCGCTGGCGGCGGCCCACATCGGCATCGCCATGGCTACCGGCACCGACGTGGCGATGCACACGGCCGGCATCACGCTGATGCGCGGCGACCCGGCGCTGGTGGCCGACGCGATCGCCATCTCGAACCGCACCTACCGCAAGATCCGCCAGAACCTGGGCTGGGCATTCGTCTACAACATCGTCGGCGTGCCGCTCGCCGCTTTCGGCCTGCTCAACCCGATCATCGCCGGCGCCGCGATGGCGCTCAGCTCAGTGAGCGTGGTGACCAACGCGCTGCTGCTGCGCCGCTGGCGGCCGCTGAAAATTGAATCGGGAGCGCTGTCATGACGACCATTACCGTGCTGCCGCACCCGGAACTGGCGCCCGCCGGCGCAAGCTTCGAAGCGCAGGCCGGCACCACCATCTGCGACGCGCTGCTCGACAACGGCATCGAGATCGAGCACGCCTGCGGCAAGGTCGGCGCCTGCACGACGTGCCACGTGGTGCTCAAGGAAGGTTTCGACTCGCTCGGCGAGATCGGCGACAACGAGGAAGACCTGCTTGACCGCGCCTGGGGCCTGCAGCCGACGTCGCGCCTGTCGTGCCAGGCGCGCGTCGCCGACGCCGCACTTGTGGTGGAGATTCCGCGCTACACGATCAACATGGCCAAGGAAAACGGCTAGCGCGCCGCCCGTCGTCCTCGCGAACGCAACCGCGTCAATCGACCCTGCCCACCGCGCACACCGACTTGCTGCCGGTGATCCTGCAGGTGTTGCGCACGGCGCCCTTGGTATCCCACACCTTCACATCCCACTGCTCGGCGCCGGCGCGCTCCATCGTCATGTAGCCGAAGCCGCCCACCCATGAACTGAACTGGTCGACCAGCGCACCCGGCGCCGGCGTCGCCGCTGGCGGCAGCACCGCCGGCAGCGGCACGGTATCTTCCGCCGTTCCGGAGAACCCGCTGACGAACTGGGTCGGGTGGGCGCTGGCAAAACTGACCTGCTCCCACAAATGCACGTGCCCCGACAGGATCGCCTTGACCCCCGGCGGCAGCAGCGCCGGGTTGACCGCGCCGAACGCATCCTGCAGGCCCTTGTCGCCGTTGAACAGCACCACCTCGCCAGCCTTGCCGCGGATCGCGCCAAAGCCGAGGATCGGGTGATGTTCGACCAGCATGCTGTACGCCGCTTTCTGCGCCAGCGTTTCCATCTTGCGGTAGCTGTCGGCGTACTTCGCCATCCGCGGATCTGTCGGGGCCAGACCCCTGTACGTGGTATTCGAGGTGTCGATCACAATCAGCTGGGCGCCGTCGCCCAGCGCCACCGCGTACGGGTCGCTGTAGTCGCCCACCGCGTCGTTGGCGGCGGCGTCGCAGTCGCGCCCCGGCAGCAGGGGCCGCGGATCGAGGAAGCGCAGGAAGCCCTGGCCGCCGCGCGCGCACGACTCGTGGTTCCCGCGCGCCATCACCCACGGCGCCGCGTTGAGCAAGGCGCGCCCGGGCGCGAAGAAGTCGGCGTCCCACGTGTCCCAGCCATAGCCCCACGGGCTGCCGGCGCAACCGGCGCGTCCCGGCGGGCAGGCGTTTTCGCGGTAGTGATAGTCGCCGACGTGCACCACCAGGTCAGGCTGCCAGGCCGCGGCCAGCGCGGCGATGCGGGCGAACGGATAGGCGGCCGGATCGTTGCAGTCCTGGTAGTCCTCGCCGCCGGTCTTTTTCAGGCGGCAGCCGGTGTCGCCGACGACGACGATGCGGTTCGGCTGCGCACGCGGCAGCGGCAACGCCTGGCCGGCCACCGACGCTTGCACGGTGCCGGCCGGGATCGCCGCTTCGCACGCCAGCACCGGAAATGCCGACGGTTTCGAGTCCGCCGGCGCCGACACGGTCGGGCGCTGCGCCACGGTGTGCGCCGGCGAACGCACCGCCATCGGGGCGTCGCGTCCGTCGATGCGGATCGTCGGGCAAGCCGCGCCGGCGGTCAGCACGCGCGCTACGGCGCTGCCGTCAACGCCGACGACGACGAACGACGCCAGATCCGGCGCGCGGGTCGGCGCGGCGCAGCCGGCCAGTGCGGCCAGCGCCGCAATGAGCGCGGCGCGCAGGGTAAGTACGGTAGGAAGCGACATCAACGTCCCAGCAGGCAAAAGGCGCCAATCTACCATATCGGCGCAGCGGCGCGGCCAGGCCGGACGCCATGCACGTTTGGCGACGGGTTTTTCGCCATCGTCAGATATACTTGCCCGCTGGGATCAACCAATAGCGGAATAACCATCTTGAACGAGTTTCGGAAACGCGCGCAGTTGCACGCAACGCAGGCAGTACACGGCGGCAGGGCATTCCTGCAGCAGGGCTATTTGCGCTTTCATGCCTACCTGATGCGCCGCCCGCCGGTGCATCGCGCCGCGCTGGTCGTGCTGTGGGGTTGCGCCGCGCTGATGGCGCTGCTGCTGGTGTATGTGCTGATCCTCATTCCGGTCACCCCCGGCATCAAGGACCTCAAGCAGGCGCGCGCGGCGCGGGCGTCGACGATGGTGTCGGCCGACGGCAAGGAACTGGCCAGCTTCGACCAGGGACTGCAGGAACGGGTCAAGCTGGCGCAGATCTCGCCGAACGTCGTCACGGCGCTGGTGGCGACGGAAGACCACCGCTTCTATCAGCACAACGGCATCGACTTCAAGCGCACCTTGGGCGCGCTCTACTACAGCCTGAAGGGCGACGCCCAGGGCGGTTCGACCATCACCCAGCAGCTCGCGCGCAACATGTTCCCGGAAGAGATCGGGCGCTCGCGCAACCTCAATCGCAAGCTCAAGGAGCTGATCACGGCGATCAAGATCGAGGCGACCTACAGCAAGACCGAGATCCTCGAGGCCTACCTGAACACGGTGCCGTTCCTGTACAACACCTTCGGCATCGAGATGGCCGCACGCACCTACTTCGACAAGTCGGCCGCGCAGCTCGACATCCTCGAGAGCGCGACGCTGGTCGGCATGCTGAAGGGGACCAATTACTACAACCCGGTCACCAATCCTGGCCGCTCGCTCGAGCGGCGCAACGTCGTGCTTGGCCAGATGCTCAAGCATGGCCTGATCAACCAGGCGCGCTTTAACGCGCTCAAGAAACGCCCGCTGCGGGTGCACTTCGCGCGCCAGGCCGAACGCGCCGGCACCGACACCCACTTCACCGCCCACGTGCGCAAGTGGCTCATCGAGTGGGCCGACGAGAACGACTACAACCTGCAGTTGGATGGCCTGGTGGTACACACCACGCTCGACTTCGCGCTGCAGCAGGCGGCGCTGCAGGCGGTCGAGCGCCAGGCCAACGCGCTGCAGGCGATCGCCGACGTCGAATGGAGCCAGCCGTCGGTCAACGTCACCGGATCGACCGGCGCCTACGCCGCGATGCATCCGTCGGTCAAGCCGTTCCAGTATTTCTGGCAGTCGCACGCCGCGCTGGCCAACGCCTTCGTGCGCGAGACGCCGGAATACCGCAAGGCGGTCGAAGACGGCGAGGCGCCGGCCGCCGCGCTCAAGCGCCTGAAGGCCGATCGCGCCTTCATAGCAGGGCTGCGCTCGGCCAAGACGCGCCTGGAAGCGGGCTTCGTCGCGCTCGATCCGGCCACCGGCGCAGTCAAGGCCTGGGTCGGCAGCCGCGACTTCAAGCGCGACCAGTTCGACCACGTCGCCAAGGCCGAGCGCCAGCCCGGCTCCACCTTCAAGCCGGTGGTGTACGGCGCGGCGCTGGAAAAGGGCCTGGCGCCGGAAAAGCCGTACGTCGACGCGGTAATGAACATCAAGGCCGGCGACGGCACCGTCTGGCGCCCGACCGACATGAGCGGCACCAGCGGCGCCCAGATGACGATGCGCGATGGCCTGGTGTTCTCGAAGAACACCATCACCGCGCAGGTGATGCAGGACGTCGGCGTCGGCGCCATCGTCGACCTGGCCAAGGCGCTCGGCATCAACCAGAGCAAGCTGCAGCCGGTGCCGTCGCTGGCGCTCGGTACCAGCCCGGTAACGCTGCTCGAGATGGTCAGCGCCTATTCCACCATTGCGGCGCAGGGCGACTACCGCAAGCCCGCTTTCGTCACCCACATCACTGACCGCGAAGGCAAGGTCGTCGCACAGTTCGCCGCCGAGGCGCCGCGCCGCGCCATGAAGGCCGAGTCGGCGGCGACGCTGATCGACATGATGCGCGGCGTCGTCAACCGCGGCACCGGCACCGCGGTGCGACACCGCTTCGGCATCACCGGCGACGTCGCCGGCAAGACCGGCACCACGCAGAACAACGCCGACGGCTGGTTCATCATGATGCATCCGAACCTGGTCGCCGGCGCCTGGGTGGGCTTTAACGACAACCGCGTCAACATGCGCAGTTCGTACTGGGGACAGGGCGGCCACAATGCGATCCTGTTGGTGGGCGACTTCTTCAAGGTGGCACTCGACAGCGGCAAGATCGACAAGGCAGCACTGTTCCCCGGCGGCGCCCGCGTGGCGCCGCAGCGCCAGGAGGCGCAGGATATCGAGGTGATGGAGGAGGCGGGCGAAATGCGCCAGGAAGGCGCGCCAATACCGGTTGAGCCGCCGATGGAGGAGCCTGACCCGGACGATGCGCCGCCGCCGCCACCGGAGCGGCGCCTGGACGATCGCCAGTTCCAGCAGAGCCGCCAGTTCGAGCAGGAGCGCCAGGCGCGCGATCGCGACGTGGAAGTGGAACGCCAGATCGAGCAGGATCGCCAGTTCCAGCAAGACCGCCGCCAGCAGGAACTCGAACGCCAGTACCAGGACCGCATCCTGCAGCAGCAGCGCCGCCAGCAGGAGAGGCAGCAGGAACGCCAGTACCAGCAGCAGGCGCCGGATCTTCAGTAAGCAGGCGTTGGGTACGCACGCCGCCTATATTCGCGGACAGGTAGCTGCAACCAGCGTTTTACCTGAACCAAATAACCTCGCAGGAGGTCAAAATGACATAGTCATTTTGAGATTGAGCGACAAAAAAAGCGGCGGCCCGAGGTCCGCCGTCGTTTTTTCAGCGCCGCTGCTAATACACGATCACCGTCTGCGAACCGATCTTCACTGTGCGGCTGCTGCCGCCTGGCGTAATCGTCACCACGGGGCGCTTGCAGCCGACATCGAGCAGCACCAGAAATTCGGCATCGGACATGCCGTCGTTCTTCAATGTGAAGGCGCCGTGGCCTTCGACGGTGCCGGGCTTGGGCGCGTAGCCGGTGCGTGCTTCGTACGCGGCGCCAGCGCCGAGCGAGCGCACGCATACTGACTGGCCGCCGGCGCTGATGCTGACGTTGGCCGAATTGCCGGCCACGATGTTGGCCGGCGCATGCAGGTTGAACTCGTAGGTGTGCGCAGCGCTTGCCGATATCTTGTCGCGCACCAGCACCGCGTTCTGGCTGCGCAGGTACCACACCTGGCGCTTGGCCGAGCGCAGCTTGCCTGCATACGCGGGCGTGGCGTCGCCTTCGGCGTAGTCCCAGGTCGGCTGCGTCGAAAAGCTGGTGATCCTGCCGTTGCGCTGGAGCTGTTCGCGGTAGCCGCTGTTGTCCTGGCCCTTGCCGCCGTCGAAGGTGATGGCGTTGGTCGAGCGGGTCTGGCTGTACCAGTTGTTCCAGGCGGGCGAACCGAACCAGTCGTACCAGCCGGCCTTGGTCAGCAGCGGCTGGCCGGCGACCGACAACATGAACGAGTTCTGGTCGGCGTGGCTGTGGCTGAACGAGCCGTAGGGGCTCGACTTGAAGTAGAACGAGGTGCGCGACGGCGAGGTCACGTCGCTGTGCATCGCGGTCCAGCCGATGCTGGGAAAGTACGATGCGTTCGGCGGCGGCGCTTCGTACGCGGCGCCGGCCACCGGCATCGGATACGGCGCCTCGAGCAAGGTCAGCGTGTCTTCGCTGCCGCCCAGGCTGCGCTTGTACCAGGCCGCGCGCGGCGACGTCATGCGCGAGGCGAAGGCGTTGAAGACGCGCGTGTCGGGCACGGTGTCGGAGCCGTCGCCGAACAGGTGGGTGCGGGTGCCGGGCGGGGTGAACTGGGTGGCGTAGTCGAGAAAGCCGAGCGTCCAGGGCTTTTCGTAGAAGTTGACGCCGGTGGCGTTGACCAGCGGGTCCCACAGCGCCACCATGTAGCCGGCGGTGTATTCGGCGTAGGCGGTGCCGTTGGCGTAGCCGCCTTCTTCGCCGCTCCACGGCGACGGCGCGTTGGCGTAGGCGCGGAACGAAAAATCGAACCACTTCTGCGCGTCGGCAATGTCGCCCAGCGCCAGGGTCGAGATCAGCACGACGAAAACGAGGCTGGTGTTGCCGTGCGAGTCGAACGGGAACTGGTCGAGGCGGCCGTTGTTGCCAGCCAGGTTGGCGTAGATTTCGTTGGTGCGCGCCGTCACCGCCGCCAGCCAGCGCGCCTTGCGGGTGGCGTCGACGCTGGCGCCGAGCACGTCGACGGCCTTGATCAGCGACAGCGCGATCTGGCGCGTCGCCTGGTCCTGGTTGACGTAGCTGGTCGGCCCCTTCGGATTGAGCGCGGCCAGCTGGTCGCCCTTGCGCAGCGCCTCGGTCAGGTACAGCTGCTCGCCCTTGAGGCGGTACATCAGCGCCGCTGCCTGCAGCTGGCGGCTCGCTTCGTTGATGCGGGCGCGCACCTCGTTCTGCTGGGTGACCATCGATTGCGTCAGCGGCGCGGCGATCGACAGCGCCCAGCGCGAGTCCGACAGCGCCGGCAGCGCGGTGATCTGCGCCGTCACTTCGTTGGCCATGCGGCTGACGTACGGCTCGTAGCGCGAGCGGCGCGTGTCGTCCCACTGCGACACCGGCACCAGCGACGCGTGCAGCGAGCGTGGCCGCGGCTTCTGGAGGATGCGCGCGCGCAGGCTGGCGTTGTCGGGCACTTCGAAGCGCGTCGAGCGGGCGTTGATGGCGAAGCCGCGGCGGCTCGACCAATCGGTCGAATTGACCGGGCGCACGCGCCATGTATAGTTCCCGTCCGGCAAGGCCTTGGCCGGCAGGTACCAGTTGCGCTCGACCGTCACGCGGGTCGGCGCGGTGGCACCGGCGGCGAGAATTTCTACTTCGTAGGACGCCGGGCCGGACGCGTGGCGCGCCCAGGTGAAGCCCGGCGGGTTCTGCGGCTGGCTGTCGCCATTGGCCGGGTGCGGCTTGACCACCAGCGGATCGCTCGACCGGGCCCAGTCGGCGTCGGCGGCGCCGGCCGCCAGCAAGGAAGAGAGCAGGATCACGCGCCAGTACGACACTTTCATATCTGTAAAAGCTCCAGAGGATGATGAGGGAATGCCATCGTCGCGGCGCATTTTTTTATTGCGTGCTAAAAATAGTCCGTTCAATCAATTATTTTCAGGCAATTCAGGGCTGAAACATAACGGGCACATCCGTGTCGGGTTTCTTGTTTTTACAGCTTGTTTCAATTTGACCCGGCGAGGTGGACAGCCTGACATTTCGCACCTGCTGAAAAGCTGATAGGGCAAGATTTGCCAGCCGTTGTTGTTCAATTACCGCACGTTGCCGTCAAAGTGGACAAGAAAACAAGTTATTGGTGGAGATGCGCACCCAGATGGGCTAGAGTTGTTTAATAACAAACAACAAGAAAGCCGGGGAGTCGTGAAAAAATTGTTACAGCGCTTCTGGTCGCCCAAGCCGCCCAGCCAGGCGCACGTTGTCATTCGCGCCACGGCGGTGATCAACCACGTCATTTTTGATGTGGGCATCGACACGCTGGTGGGCGGCACGTTCGTGCTCGACAAGCGCTTGCGCCTGCGTTTTGTCAGCATGGCGCCGACCCGTGCGCGCGGCATTGTCGCCGCGCTGAAGGTGAGCCAACTGGAAGAGGCGGTGCTGTTGCGCGGCCTCGGCACCGACGAGGTGCTCGACATGCAGGTCGTCAGGCAACACTCGGCCTGCCTGGCGCGCGCAGTGGTGCGCGACCTTGGCGCGCAGTCGGCCGCGCTCAGGGCGCTGCCGGCGCAGCTCGGGCCGGCCGCGTAACGACGGCAGCGGCGCGCCGCGCTCAGCGCAGCGACGAGCGCAGCGCCGCCGATTCGAAGTACAGGGTACGCACCGCCGGGTTATGCGCGCGCACCGTGTTTTCGAGGCGCTCGATGGCATGTTCGACTTCGTCGATGCGCATGCCGCGCCTGAACTGCACGGACGCCGTCACCAGGATGTCGTCCGGTCCCATTTGCATGGTCAGCACGCGCTCGACCTTGCCGATGGCCTCATCGGCGCAGATGATGTCGCGCAGCGCGCCGGTTTCCTCGTGCCCGACGCTTTCGCCCACCAGCAGGTCGCCGGTCTCGCGCGCCAGCGTAAAGGCGGCGCCCACCAGCAGCAGGCCGATGACGACCGAGGCGGCCGGATCGAACAGCGGATTGCCGGTCCACTGGCTAAGGGCGATGCCGGCGGCCGCCACCAGCAGGCCGAGCAGCGCGGCCGAATCCTCGATGAACACGGCGAATACCGACGCGTCCTTGCTGGCGCGGACGGTCTGCCACAGATTGTCGCCGTCCTTGCGCGCCTTGTTCAGGCCAAGGCGCGACAGGTTCCAGCTATAGCCTTCGAACACGAAGGCAATGGCGAGCACCACGTAGTTCCACAGCGGATCGCCGAGCGGCTCCGGGTGCAGCAGGCCGTGCACGCCGTGGTAGATGGTCAGGCCGCCGCCGAGCGAAAACACCGACAGCGCGACGATCAGCGCCCAGAAATACACCGCTTTGCCGTAGCCGAAAGGATGCGCATGATCGGGCGGGCGGTTGGCGCTTTTCTCGCCGATCAGCAGCAGCGCTTCGTTGCCGGTGTCGACCGCGGAGTGGACGCCTTCGGCCGCCATTGCCGCGCTGCCGGTGATCGCCGCGACGACGAATTTGGCCGCGGCGATCGCCAGGTTGGCGACGATGGCGGCATAGATCACTTTCCTGGTGCCGCGATTGTCTGGCATCGTGGCAAGGTCGCGCCGTGGGTATTGCGATGGTTCCGCCGCCATTGGGATGTCCTTTGATTGCGCTTGCGAACGACGAGTGTAACAAGGCGCTGCTGATGAAGTAGCACGGATCGCCGGCGGCGCGCGCGATCCGGTATATTGGGTCATCTGTTACCAGCGAAGGATGTGCGATGAGCGTTCGCAACTTGCAGCACCTGTTCGCGCCGGCGTCGGTGGCGTTGATCGGCGCCTCCGAGCGCGCCGGCAGCGTCGGCGCGACGGCGCTGCGCAACCTGACCGGCGCCGGCTTCACGGGACCGATCTACGCGGTCAACCCGAAGCACCGGGAAGTGGCCGGCATGCGCTGCTACGCCAGCGTGGCCGAGTTGCCGCAGGCGCCGGCGCTGGCGATCATCTGCACGCCGCCGGCGACCGTGCCGGGCATCGTGCGCCAGCTAGGTGAGCGCGGCTGCCGCGCCGCGATCATCCTGACGGCCGGCCTGTCGGCGCAGCGCGACGCGCGCGGGCGCACACTGCAGCAGGCCGCGCTCGACGCCGCCCACCCGTATATCTTGCGCCTGCTCGGGCCGAACTGCGTCGGCCTGCTGGTGCCGGGCATCGGCCTGAACGCGAGCTTCGCCCATACCAATGCGCTGCCGGGCAAGCTGGCGTTCGTGTCGCAGTCCGGCGCCCTGGTGACCGGCGTGCTCGATTGGGCGCGCAGCCGCGGCATCGGCTTTTCGCGCTTCATTTCGCTCGGCGACAGCGCCGACGTCGATTTCGGCGATGTGCTCGACTACCTCGCCAGCGACGGCGAGACGAGCGCCATTTTGATGTACATGGAGGACGTGCGGCAGGCGCGCAAGTTCATGTCGGCCGCGCGCGCGGCGGCGCGCAGCAAGCCGGTGGTGGTGCTGAAGGCGGGCCGGATGCCGGAAGGGGCGCGCGCGGCGGCCTCGCACACGGGCGCGCTGGCCGGCGCCGACGACGTCTACGATTGCGCCTTCCGGCGCGCCGGCATGCTGCGCGTGCTCACCACCGAGGACCTGTTCGCGGCGGTCGAAACGCTGGCGCACGCGCGGCCGCTGCACGGCGAGCGGCTGGCGATCATGACCAACGGCGGCGGGCCAGGCGTAATGGCGACCGACGCGCTGGTCGCCGGCGGCGGCAAGATGGCGACGCTGTCGGTGCACACGCTCGCCCGGCTGGGCGAGCTGCTGCCGCCGACCTGGTCGCATGCGAACCCGGTCGACATCATCGGCGATGCGCCGGCCCAGCGCTACGTGCAAACGCTCGAACTGCTGCTGGCCGACGAGCAGTGCGATGCGGTCCTGTTCATCCACGCGCCCACTGCAATCGTGCCGAGCGCGGACATCGCGCGCGCCATCGCGCCGCTGGCCAAGGCGGCCTCGCGCAATGTGCTGGCGTGCTGGCTGGGCGGCGAGGCGGTGGAGGAAGCGCGCCGCATCTGCTTCGAGGCCGGCATCCCGACCTTCGACACGCCGGAAGACGCGGTCAACGGCTACCTGCAGATCGTCCATTACCGCCAGGCGCAGAACCTGCTGATGCAGGTGCCGCCGTCGGCCTGCAACGGCTTCGAGGCCGACCGCATCGGCGCGCGCGGCATCGTCCAGGCGGCGCTGGCCGAGGGGCGCAGCCAGCTGGCCGAGCCCGAAGCGAAGGCGGTGCTTGCCGCCTACGGCATCGAGGTGGTGCAGACCCGGCTGGCCGCCGACATCGAGCAGGCCGCCGCGGCGGCGATCGAGATCGGCTTTCCGGTGGCGGTCAAGGTCGTCTCGCAGCAGGTGGTGCACAAGTCGGACGTCGGCGGCGTCGCGCTCGATCTCGATTCGGCCGAGGCGGTGCGATCGGCGGCGCAGCGCATGCAGAAGCGGCTGGCCGAACTGCAGCCGGACGCGCGGCTGGACGGCTTTTCGGTGCAGCAGATGGCGCGCCGGCCCGACGCGGTCGAGCTGATCGTCGGCGCTGCCACCGACCGGGTATTCGGCCCGGTGATCCTGTTCGGCCAGGGCGGCATCTCGGTGGAGGTGACGGGCGACCATGCCGTTGCGCTGCCGCCGCTAAACACGGTGCTGGCGCGCGACATGATCGGGCGCACGCGGGTGGCCAAGCTGCTGGCCGGCTACCGCAGCCGGCCGCCGGCGGACATGGAGGCGATCCTGTGGACGCTGACGCAGCTGTCGCAGCTGGTGTCGGACATCCCCGAAATCGTCGAACTCGATATCAATCCGCTGCTCGCCGACAGCACCGGCGCGATCGCTCTCGACGCGCGCATGCGCGTGGCGCGGGCCGACTGCCGCGCGAGCAGCCTTGACCGGCTGGCGATCCGCCCCTATCCGCGCGAACTGGAAGAGAGCATCGAATTCGAAGGCCGCCCACTGCTGCTGCGCCCGATTCGCCCGGAAGACGGGCCGGCGCACCTGGCGTTTTTCGACGCGCTCACGCCCGACGACGTGCGCTACCGGATGTTCGTGCGGATCCGCGAATTGACGCCGTCGCAGCTGGCGCGCTTCACGCAGATCGACTTCGACCGCGAGATGGCCTTCATCGCCACGCGCGACGGCGCCGACGGCCGGCCGGAAACGCTCGGCGTGGCGCGCGTGGTGGCCGACCCCGACAACGTGGCCGCCGAATTCGCCGTGACGGTGCGCTCGGACCTGAAGGGGCATGGGCTGGGACGCACGTTGATGAAAAAGGTGATCGCATACTGCCGCTCGCGCGGCACGCGCGAGATCGTCGGCGAGGCGCTGCCGCAAAATACCCGCGTGATCCGGCTGGTGCGCAGCCTCGGCTTCGAAGTGACGCCGGCGCCGGAGGAGGGCACGATGCGCCTGCGGTTGCCGCTCGAGTAGCTTGCCTGGCGAGGGATCGGGTGCGCGAAGGATGGTGTATTTGTCGATTGGATGTTAAATTCGGCGACTTATTGCTGAACTACCCATCCAGGAGAAAAATGATGTCGATCCCCCGCCGGCTGTCCTTGCGCGCCGCAATTGCCACGCTGTTCGTGCCGCTCGTGCTGACCGCCGGGGCGCTGCCCCACGCGCTGGCGCTCACGCCGGCGCCGGTCGCGGCGGCGGCCACCAGGCCCGATCCGGCGTTCACGGCGTGGGCCGACAAGTTCGCCGCCGACATGGTGGGCATCGAGCCGCAACTGGCCACCTCCACCCAGTATTTTTCGGGCGCGCAGCAAGATGCGCTGGACCGCCAGTTGACGCCATTGACGGCGCAGCAGCGCGCCAAGCGTTCGGCCTTGCGGCGTGCCGGTGTGGCGCGGCTGAAACAATGGAACGTCGCCAGGCTCGATGCGACGCAGCGCACGTCGGCCGCGGTGATGCGCTGGTCGCTCGAGAACGACCTGGCCGGCGAGCCGTTCGACGGCTACCGTTTCGAGTTCAACCAGATGAGCGGCACCCACGTGTCGCTGGTCCAGTTCATGACCCAGCTGCACCCGCTGCGGCGCGCCGCCGACGTCCCCGCCTACCTGGCGCGGCTCGGCCAGGTGGCTGCGCGCATCGACGAGGCGCTGGTGCGCTCGCGCGCGGCGACGGCGAAGTCGCTGATTCCGCCGCGCTTCATCGTCGAGCGCGCGCAGACCCAGGTCGACACCTTCCTGGCGCCGGCGCCGGCGCAAAATCCGCTGGTCACCGCGCTGGCAGAGCGCAGCGCGGCGCTGGCCGACCTGACGCCGCAGGCGCGCGCCGACGCGGTCGAACAGGCGACGCGCATCGTTGCCGAACAGGTGCGCCCGGCTTACGCACGTGTGCAGAGTTTCCTCGCCGAGCTGCATCGGCGCAGCGGCGACGTGGCCGGCGTGACGCGCCTGCCGGGCGGCGCGGCTGCCTACAAGCAGGCGCTGGCCGGATTTACCGGCACCACGCTGACGGCAGAACAGATCCACGCGATCGGCCTGCGCGAAGTGGCGCGCATCGAAGCCGAGATGGACCGCCACCTGCGCACGCTCGGCTTTGCCGATGGCGCCATTCCGGCGCGCATGGCGGCGCTGGACGCGACGTTGCAGCCAACCGGCGCCGATCCGCGCGCGCAGATCCTGGCCAGCTACGCGGCAATGGAGGTCGACGCCGAAAAGCGCAGTGCGCCGCTGTTCAACCTGCGACCGCGCGCGCCGCTGGAAGTGCGGCGCGAGCCGGCGCTGACCGAGGCGAGCGCCGCGGCGCACTACACGCTGCCGGCGCCGGACGGCAGCCGTGCGGGCGTGTTCTGGGTGCCGCTGCGCGGACCGCAGTTCGAGATGACGAAGATGCGCACCCTGGCCAACCACGAAGGCATCCCGGGCCACCACTTCCAGCTGGCGATCCAGCAGGAGCAGGCCGACCTGCCGCGCTTTCGCAGCCAGCGCATCTTCGGCGGCGGCAGCGCGCACTCGGAAGGCTGGGCGCTGTACACCGAGAAGCTGGCGATGGAGCACAACTGGTACGAAGGCGACTTGCCGGGCCTGCTCGGCGCGCTCAATTCGCAGCTGTTCCGCGCGCGCCGGCTGGTAGTCGACACCGGCCTGCACGCCAAGGGCTGGACGCGCCAGCAGGCGATCGACTACGGCATCGGCGCGCAGGAAGTCGAGCGCTACGTGGTGTGGCCTGGCCAGGCGTGCGCGTACATGATCGGCATGCTGCGCATCGTCGAACTGCGCGAGCATGCGCGCGCGGCGCTGGGACCCGCATTTTCGCTGCCGGCGTTCCACGACGTCGTGCTCAAAACCGGCTCGGTGCCGCTGGACGTGCTGGCGCAGGTGATCGACCAGTGGATCGCCGTGCAGCGCAAGGCCTGACGCTGGCGCCGTCGGCGCTCACGACATGGGTTTGCAGTGTTCGGTGCCGGCCGCCAGCGCCTCGAGCGCGGCCGGCTGGACCAGCGTCACTTCGCGCTTGTCGACTTTCAGCAGGCCCTGCTGTTTGAAGCGCGACATCAGGCGGCTGATGCTTTCGATCGTCAGGCCGAGGTAGTTGCCGATGTCCTCGCGCGACATGCGCAGCTGGAAGCAGGTCGGCGAATAGCCGCGCGCCGCGTAGCGCGCCGACAGGTTGATCAGGAAAACGGCGAAGCGCTGCTCGGCGCGCATATTACCCAGTAACAGCAGCAGGTCCTGCTCGCGCGTGATTTCCTGGCCCATGATGCGGTGGAAGCGGCGCAGCAGTTCCGGTTCGCGGGCGAACAGCATTTCCAGGCTGGCGAACGGGATCTCGCACACTTCGCTGTCTTCCAGCGCGGCGGCGTTGCACTGGTGGCATTCGCCGCCGAGGGCGTCGAGGCCGAGCAGTTCGCCGGCCATCTGGAAGCCGGTGATCTGCTGTTCGCCGGCGCTGTTGAACTGATAGGTCTTGAAGTGGCCGAAGCGGATCGCGTACAGGTTACGGAACGGCTGCTCCATGCGGAACAGGCGCTCGTCGCGGCCGACGCGGCGCCGGCAGCCGGCGGCGTGGTCGAGCCAGCCGATGTCGGCCTGGTCGAGCCCGAGCGCGAAGCAGCGGCAGTAGATGCCGCCGGCGCTGCGCCGCTGCGCATCGGGATAGATCTGCGAGTAACTGATCATTGGCGTGGCCCGGTTTGAGTTGGCCTGCCCCGGTAGTATAGTGCCGCCCTTGCCAACTTGCCAGTGCTACGCATTGTGGGTCAGGCAACCGGCCTGATCCCCCATCGCGCTGACCGCCTGCGATGATTGCCCACGCCATGCTCCACGCACGGCGTACGATGCTTTGGGGTCTGACCCCGATTGTTTTTTAGGGGTGAATCGCTGCTGGCGCATTGGCGACGGCGCGAAAAAATAAATGGGGTCAGACCCGTTTAAAGCCCGGCGGTATGGTGCGAATGCCGGTTTAAAAACGGGTCTGACCCCAATTTCGTTCAAACTTTTCGCACGCTTGTTTCGAGCTGCGGCGCAATTATCGCCTGGCGAAGCGCACGTCCACCTGCGACACCTGGGCGTCGCCCTTGGGCTTCTTCGGCTTCTTCGGCTTCTTGACGACTTCGCCGCGCGTGTTGGTGACCGGCACCCGGTGATCGGGCTCGAAGCCGGCCTCGTCGACGCGCTCGAGCGTCTGGCCGGTCAGCACTTCGATCGCCGCCAGCTGCACCACTTCGTCGGCGCATACCAGCGAGACGGCTTCGCCGGAGGCGCCGGCGCGGCCGGTGCGGCCGGTGCGGTGGACATAGTCTTCGGCCACGATCGGCAGGTCGAAGTTGACCACCAGCGGCAGGTCGTCGATGTCGAGGCCGCGCGCGGCGACGTCGGTGGCGACCAGGATCTTGGCGTGGCCGGCCTTGAAGCGCTCGAGCGCGCGCTGGCGGGCCGGCTGCGGCTTGTCGCCGTGGATCGAATCGGCCGGCACGCCGTGCGCCTCGAGCGTCTCGACCAGCTGGTCGACGCCCTTGCGCGTCTTGACGAACACCAGCACCTGGCCCCAGCGCTTCTTCTTGAGCAGGTGCATGAACAGCGCGGGCTTGCGTTTCTTGTCGACCGGAACGATCCACTGGGCGATCGCCTTCACCGTCGTGTTGCGCGGGCTCACTTCTATGCTCAGCGGGTCGCGTAGCAGCTTGCCCGCCATCGCGCGGATCTCGTCGGAAAAAGTGGCGGAAAACAGCAGCGTCTGGCGGCGCGCGGGCAGGGCGGCGAAGACGGCGTCGAGTTCGCGCGAAAAGCCCAGGTCGAGCATGCGGTCGGCCTCGTCGAGCACCAGCGTTTGCAGCTGGTCGAACTGGACGGCGTTCTGGCGGTACAGGTCGAGCAGGCGGCCGGGCGTGGCAACGAGCAGGTCGAGGCCCTTGCGCAGCTTCATCATTTGCGGGTTGATGCTGACGCCGCCGTAGGCGACGTGGGTGCGCAGCGGCAGGCCGGCGCCGTAGGCGAGGAAGCTCTGGTGCACCTGTTCGGCCAGCTCGCGGGTCGGCACCAGCACCAGCGCGCGCACCGTGTTCGGCACCGCCTGGCCTTCCATCGTCAGCCGCTGCAGGATCGGCAGCGCGAAGCCGGCGGTCTTGCCGGTGCCGGTCTGGGCGGCGGCCATGACGTCGCGTCCGGCCAGCACGGCCGGGATGGCCCGGGCCTGGACCGGGGTCGGCGTCTGGTAGCCAAGCGCGTCCAGCGTGCGCACGAGCGGATCGATCAGACCGAGGGAGACAAACGACATGGGTAGCACCTGCTATTGAAAAGAGACGGGCGACAGTCTACCCTGTCGCGCGCCGACAAGTGCGAAAAACGGTGCGGCAGGGTCAGACTGCCGGCGCCGGCGCCTGTACTGCGGGCGGCGAGACGGTCGGCTTGAGCGGCTCGTGCTTGTCCTTGCAGGCGCCCAGGCACAGGCAGGCAAGCAGCATGGCGAACAGGGTTTTCATCGGGATTCCCTTGGTGAAACGACCATCATAATCAAAATGACCAGGGCGCGGCGCGCGCACCGCCGGCGCTATTCGGCGGCGGGAACGATGACGAAATCGCGACCGTTGAGGGTGTCGCCGTCGTGTGTCATGGTCAGCAGGTGCATGCCGGTGTCCTCCAGCTTGAGGCGCTTCAGTTGCTCGGGCGAGATGCGCAGCAGGTAGCGTCCCGGCAGCACGTACGGCAGCACATAATAGCCGTCGGACGTGCTGCGCACCGACGCCGCCACCCGGCGATCGGTGTCGACCAGCTCGATTTGCAGCTCGCCGATGCCGCGCTTGACTCCGCCGGCGAGCAAAAAGGCGGTGCCGTCGACTTCACCGGTAATGTTGATCGCGAATTCGAGCTGGGTGACCTTGCCGGGGCGCGGCACCACCCGCACGCCCTTGGTGCGCGCCACCCACTGCGGGTCTTCCAGCGTACTCGGGTCCACCGCCAGGTCGACGTTGGCGTTCGGCGGCAGGCGGTTCAGGTAGGCGATGCCGGTGGCGCCGGTGCGCGCCAGGTGGTTGCCGCCGTTGACGGTGAAGCCGGCGCCCTTGATCGGCTCGTCGCCGTCGTCCATGACGCCATTCAGGTTCTTGTCGAGAAATACCCGGATCGACGCCGAGCCGCTGTAGGCGATCGGCTGTGCGTCCGCCATCCATTGCCCCTGCCGCGGTTCGCGCCCGAGCGCGAGGAACAACTGGATGCCGGCGCCGGCCTCGTGGCGGCTGGAATAGAAGGCGCTGAGCCCCAGGCCGTAGCTGCCGAGACTTTTGTTGAGCGAACCGGTGACGCGGTACTGGCCGTCGTCGAACGAGCGCACGGCGCCCAGGTTGACCAGGTAGCCGTCATACAGCTTGTGGTCGAGCGTCAGCGCCAGCGTCGACAACGCATGTTGCGGCACGATCGTGTATTGCAGCTGGCCGCTGATGCCGAGCCCGGCGACGCGGCGGCTCAACTGCAGCATGCCGTCGGCGGCACGCGCGCCGGCCAGCGATTGCCAGCGCACAGAATTGCTCAGGGCCGTGCCGCCGCTGTAGAGGCCGACGCGCGCCAGCACCTCGGTCGCCTGCAGGCGCGAGGCGAAGGTGTCGCGCCGCACCTGCAGCGACAGCGGCAGCGGCAGCAGCCAGGCAGCGTCGACGGCGCCGTCGACGCGCAGCTCGTCGCGCGTGCGCACCGGATCGAGCCGGGCGGGGAAGGCTTCGCTGGTGAAGCCGTCCATCCGGGCGCGGCGCGCACTGAGCGCCAGGCCAGCGAGCTGGGTCTTCAGCGTCAGCTGGGCGAGCGTGCCGCCGGCGCCGTCGCGCGCCATTTCGCCGCTGAGGATGAACGCCTGCCAGTAGCTGTGCAGGCCGAGATGGCTGTAGCGGTGATCGGCGTCGCCCACCGGCGACTGGGTCAGGGCCGCGCTGGCGCTGAGGAAGCGCGCCACGCCCCAGTCCAGGCGGGCGGCGAAACGGTTGTGGCCGGCGACGTTGCGGTGCGCGCTGACATCGTAGAACACGCTGCCGGCCGGCACCGCCGAGCCTTCCAGCAGGAAGCTGCGCCGTTCGACCCGCAGCTGGCCCAGCGGTCCATGGAACACCAGGCGAAACTCGTTCGGTCCGTACGCCAACGGCTGGTCGTCGAAGCTGTATTTGCCGTCGGCGCGCGATTGCTGGAATCCGACCAGGGCATTGTTGTAGTACAGCTCGACGTCCCAGCCGGGCGGCAGGTCGCCCTGCAGGCTGTGGCGATCGAAGCGGGTCGGCTGGTCGAGCGGGCGGTTGCTGATCGCCGCGCCGTTTCCGGTGGCGCTGCTGTATGAAATATTGTCGATGCCGGGCACCTGGACGCTGCCGGCCTGCACGCTGCGCGCATGCAGCGGGCCGAGCAGGCCAGCGTCGGGATCGTGGCGTCCCATCGTCAGGCGCAGGCTGGCGCCGGCGCTGTCGCGCAAGCTGCGGCTGGCGAACAGGGCCGCCTGGGCGCCGAGCAGGTCGGCCGTCAGGTAGGCGGTGTAACTGGCGTCGGCCTGGCGCCGCGCCGGCGTGCGCAGCAGGTCGACGGCAACGGTCTGGTCAATGAAGGGCACGCCGCCCAGCGCATACGGCGTACTCACGCGTGGGTAGTTGGGGTCGACGGGATCGAAGGCGCCGGCGGCGCCGGCGCGCTTGCCGCGGTCCTGCCGGTCGAGCCCGGCCTGGAGCGGCAGCGTTGCGCGCGGCGTGACCATCACCGACAGGCTCGACAGGTCGATCGCGAGGTCGACCGGCAGCCAGCGCGCCAGCAGCGTGCTGGCGACGTAGATATCGTCGGCCTCCACCCTGACCATCGACCGGTCGAGCGTGTCGCGGCGGCCGTCGACGATTGCCTCGGCGCGCGGCACGTCCAGATTGAAGGTGCGTTGTTCGTTGAGCAGGAAGCCGCCGGCGCGGCCGGCGCCGGGCTCGGTCTTGATGGCGATCGTCAACAGGCGCGCCATTTCGCCCAGCGGCAGGAACACGCCGTGCGGGTACTGGTAGGCGTTGACCGCCTCGGACAGCAGGTGACGGCCGAGGCGCACTTCGAGCAGCACCGTGTCGGCCTCGGCCGGCGCGGCCGCCGCCGCCGCCGCGGCCGCGTCGACCGGGCAGATCAGCATCGGCGCCAGGGCAAGCAAGGCCTGCGACAGCAGTATCGGAATCGACCGCATGGTGCCGCCGCCAGCGGCGATGTCAGGGCAGCGCGAGGCTCGCTTGCGCCAGCACGGCGCCGCCTGCTTCGGCGCGCTCACGGTAAGTGACCGCCAGCGTGCCGCGTGCCAGCGTCAGTGTCGGCGACAACTGCAGCGGCAACGTCGCCTGGCGCGTGGCGTTCGGCGCGTACACGGCGATGCCGCCGATCTTGCCGACCTGCTGGGCGGCGCCGCCGTGCGGCGTGAAAGTGACGTCGAGGTCGCCGTACACCGACGCGTTGCCGCTGCGCGCGAAGCGCATCGCCAGTGCCGGCGCGGCTGGCGTGTCGACCAGCTGAAGGTTCGACAGCGCAACGCTGGCCGAAGTGGCGCCGTGGCGCACGATGACCGGCACCGACGCGCCCACCAGCGCGGTGATGGTGACGCCGATGCCGCCGGCGCCGGACGGGTCTTCGACACTGTTGGTTTTTACGGGGGGCAGCTTTTCAAAGTGCAGGTGGGAGCGGTATTCGCCGTCGGCCAGCTCGGCCGGCTTGCGCAGCATGACGCGCACCGTTTGCGACGTCCCGGGCTGCAAGGTGATCTGGCGCGGCGAAAAGCGCACCATCGGTTCGGCCGGCAATTCGCCCGGCGCCGGCGTGTCGATCGGCACGAATTCGCCGGCCTCGCTCATGCGCCGGTTGATGATGCTGAGCCGGTAGGTGGCCGGTTCGGTGCCGCTGTTGATCAGCTCGATCTGGGAGGCACGCTGGTTTTTTTCGAACACGACGCGGGTCGGATACAGCATCAGGTCGGCGCGGGCCGCCTGTCCGAACAGCAGGGCAGCGAGCAGGAGCAGGGCGTGGATGGGGCGGCGGGCGGTCGAACAACGCATGGTGTTTCCCTTCGGGGGGTCAGTTATAGTTGACGGTGACGGAAAAAGTGCCCGTGTAGGCGCCGGGCGGCTGGCCCGAGCCGACGAACAGGGTGGCGCCGACGGCCAGCGGCATACCGCCGTCGGGCACGGTTGAAATGGTAGCGGGCGAAGCGACAAAGTTGTTGACGAACATCGTGTTGACGCCACTACTGAGCTGAACGGTGTTGTTGACAGGCAGAGAAATGGAGACAGTCTTGTTGACTGTGCCATTTTTGCTCTTGGAAACGTCGAACGAGGCCTGGGCGGCGGCCGGCGACGGCAGCACGATGACGGCGCCGGTCTTGCTGCGCGCGCCCGTTGCGGCGTTCAGCACGATGGTGCCGCCGCTGCCGGCGGCGAAGGTGCCGAAGTCCATCTGGCGGGTGTTGGCGAGAACGATGACGGTCTGCGCGCACGCCTCCCGCGCTGCCGGAAGCAGCGCGAGAACGAGTGCGATGGTGGCGGGCGGAAACCGAGCCCCGCCGAGGCTGCGTCCCATGGCGGGTGATTCAGCGCCCGCTAGTTGTAGTCGACCGTGGCATTGATGGTGCCCGAGTAGCTGCCGGCCGGCTGCAACGCGGCCACCGTCAGCACGCCGCCGACGTAGATCGAGCCGGCGCCGGCGACCAGCGTGCCGCTGGTGGCGTTGCCGCTGATGGCGCCGGCGCCGCTGGTGTCGCTGGCGGTGGCGAACGCCATCGAGTCGGCGCCGGAAGTGAGCGTGGTCGACGTGCCCGCAAACGAAATGCCATAGGTAGCGGTGCCGCTGCCGTTGACGTTGAAGCGCGCCGCGGTGGTACCGCTGCCGAACACGACGACGCCCGACGAGGTCCTGGTGCCGTTGGTGCTGACCGTCACGCTGCCGGCAGCCGATCCGGAAAAGCTGCCGAACACCAGGTCGGTCGCCTTGGTGATGGTCATCGGCGCGACGACGCTGGCGGTAGCCTGGGCCGTCGTGGTCGCCGCCTGGGCGCCGCCGGCAAGCGCGAGTGCCGAGACCAGGGCCAGTTTGAGGGTGGTACGCGGGAAGCGGATGGTTGTTTTCACGGAAGGCTCCTTGATGGATGTCGTTGGTCGGCGAAGGCGCCGACTGGGGCGATGAGGTGAGGCGGTGGGGCCTGTGCCGCGTTGTCGCCACCGTTCAACCTGGTTCGTGGCCTCAGTATGGGAGCGTTGTGGGCCCGCCGTTTTGTTGCTTGTCATCATTTAGTTGGTTTGCGTAAATAACAGTTCTGCATATCGTTGCCTGCTTGGTCGGCGTTTGCCGCCATTTCAACGCCCGCCGCGCCGGTTCCGTCGGATAATGCGTGTTGCCAACGGTGACCATTGCTACTCTTCGCAGCAAGCCCACTGACCCAGGAACCACCATGATTTCGAGCCTGTTTTTTGTCTTCCGCCTGACTGCCGCCTGGCTGGCGGTGTACATCGTGTTCTGCATTACGGTGCACGAGGTTTTCTTTCGCCGCAGCAGTGGCGGTGAGCCGCTGATCGTGATGGGCGGCTTCGTCCTCGCGGCCATCATCCTCACCGGCGCCTTTTCGCATGTGCGCCGGGTGCGTTTGATCGCCGGCGGCGTCAATGCGGCGACCCTGTCGCGCCGCCAGCGCCGCCAGGTCGAGATCCCGCTCGAGGCGGGCGAAGCGTTCGACCTGGTCGACGCCGCCATCCGCGAACTGCCCGGCGTGCACGATGTCGAAGCGGCGCGCGACAGCCTGCAGGTGCGCGGGCGCATCGAGCGCGTCAATCCCTACCCGGGCGACACGGTGGCGTGGAAGCCGGTCGCGGCCATGAACGCGCTGCGCAACCAGGTGCTGGCGACGGTGACGCCGAATGGCGACGCCGGCAGCGTGACCTTGATCTGCGAACCGGAGCGCGCCGGCTGGACCGACTGGTTCTTCATCGACTACGGCACCAACCTGGAAAACGCCGAGGCGCTGGGCCGGGCGATCGCGCGCCGGGTGGCCGAGCGGCGCCGCAGCGAGCAGGCGACGGCGCGCCAGAGCGCGACCGAAAAGGAGCTGACGGTGGCCAAGCTGAGCCTGCTGCATGCGCAGGTCGAGCCGCACTTCCTGTACAACACGCTGGCCAGCGCCCAGCTGTTGACGCGCACCGATGCGGCGCGCGCCGATGAAATGCTGGGCAACCTGATCACCTACCTGCGCCATTCGCTGCCGCGCACCGAAGACGCGCTGTCGACGGTGGGCGAAGAACTCGAGCGGGCCCGCGCCTACCTCGACATCCTGAAGATCCGCATGGGCGCGCGATTGCACCTGCAGATCGACGTGCCCGAACCGCTGCGGGCGGTGCTGTTGCCGACCATGATGCTGCAAACGCTGGTCGAAAACGCCATCAAGCACGGGCTCGAGCCGCAGTCGGGCGGCGGCACCGTGTGGATCCTGGCGCGCAGCCTCGACAGTTCGATCGCGGTGACGGTGGCCGACGACGGCCGCGGCTTTTCGGCCGAAGGCGGCGGCACCGGCATCGGCCTGCGCAACGTCAAGGAACGCCTGCGCCTGGCGTACGGCGCGGCGGCCGGCTTCACCATCGTCGCCAACTTCCCGGCCGGCGTGGCCGCCACGATCACCGTGCCCAATAGCACCCTCGGCACCCTCGGCACCCTCGGCACCCTCGGCACGGCCACCACCGCGCTCGGAGTGCTGCATGGCTAACTGCGTCATTGCCGAAGACGAAACGCTGCTGCGCGACGCGCTGGTGGACCTGCTGGCAGCAGCCTGGCCCGAGCTGGAGGTGGCGGCGGCGTGCGAAGACGGTGCCGCCGCGCTCGAAGCGATCGCCGCGCATCAGCCCGACGTCGCCTTTCTCGACATTCGCATGCCGGGCCTGTCGGGCCTGGAAGTGGCGGCCGCGCTGGCCGACTGCAGCCCGCGCACCCAGGTCGTGTTCGTCACCGCCTACGACCAGTATGCGATCGATGCGTTCGAGCGCGGCGCCGTCGATTACCTGCAAAAGCCGGTGGCGCCCGAGCGCCTGGCCGCCACCGTGCGGCGCCTGAAGGCGCGCGCCGCCGGCGCCGGACCCGATGCGCAAGCGCTGGCGGCGATGCTGCGCCAGCTCGCCGGCGTGCAGCAGGCAGGGCGAGCGCCGCCGCTGGTGTGGCTGACCGCCAGCGCCGGCGCCGACACGCGCCTGATCATGGTCGACGACATCGCCTACTTCCAGTCCGACACCAAATACACGGTGGTGATGACGGCCGAAGGCGAGGCGCTGCTGCGCCAACCGATCCGCGACCTGCTCGAGGTGCTCGACCCGGCGGTGTTCAAGCAGATCCACCGTTCCACCATCGTCAACCTGAAGGCGATCGCGTCGATTTCGCGCGACGAGATGGGACGCGGCCTGGTGCGGCTGAAGAACCGCCCGGAAACGCTGGCGGTGAGCCAGCCGTTCATGGCCTTGTTCCGTAATATGTAATAGATGTAAGTAGGTGTCCTGGCGAACAGACTTTGAAGTTGCAGATGGTAAACTAAGCCTTACTCCAGGCATGTGCCTGATACACCAGAAGAGGTTCCCATGAAAAGCCTGATCATTGCCGCCACCATATTCGCCGCCGCCGCACCCGCGCTGGCCCAGACCAACGTCAGCATCACGATCGGCCAGCCCGGTTTCTACGGCCGCATCGACACCGGCGGTTATTCGCAGCCGCAGGTGTACTTCAACCAGCCGGTGATCATCGAGCGCCAGACGCGCTACGTTGGCCAGCCGGTGTACCTGCGCGTGCCGGAAGGCCACCGCAAGCACTGGTCGAAAAACTGCCGCAAGTACAACGCGTGCGGCCAGCAGGTGTTCTTCGTGCAGGACAGCTGGTACAACAACACCTACGCGCCGCGCTACCGCGAGCAGCATGGCCACCCTGACATGCGCGCCGCCTACCGCGACGAACGCCGTGATGAGCGCCGCGACGACCGCCGCGATGACCGTGACGACGACCGCGATCACGGCAAAGGCCACGACAAGCACGACAAGCAGGACAAGCACGACAAGCACGGCAAGGGCCACGACAAGCACTGATGGAGCGGCGCGCACGCTGATTGCCGCCGCATAGTAGACTATGGCGTGTTCGACAACAGTCGAGCGCGCCATTTTTCTTTTACGGGAGAATCGATTGCGTAGCGAAATCGTGGTGGTGGGTGGCGGCGCGGGCGGGCTGGAACTGGCCTGCAAACTGGGCCGCAAGCTGGGACCGTCGAAGGTGATGCTGGTCGACAGCCGCCTGTATCACATCTGGAAGCCGTCGCTGCACGAAGTGGCCGCCGGCACCCTCGACATCCACCAGGAGGGCCTGTCGTACCAGATGCTGGCGCACGACAACGGCTTCACCTTCGCCTACGGCCCGCTGGTGGCGCTCGACGCCGGCCAGCGCCGCCTGCGGGTCGGCGCCGTCAGCACCGCCGCCGGCGAAGAAGTGCTGCCCGAACGCGGCATCGATTTCACGTCGCTGGTGATCGCCGTCGGCAGCGTCTCGAATTACTTCGGCGTGCCCGGCGCCGAGCAGCACACGATCTCGCTGAACGCCACCGAAGACGCCGAGCGCTTTCGCCTGCGGCTGCTGCGCCTGCTGGCCGGGGCCGAGCAGGACATGAGCGAAGGCAAGCCGGCGGCGGTCGACATCGTCATCATCGGCGGCGGCGCCACCGGCGTCGAGCTGGCGGCCGAACTGCGCGAGGCCAGCGGCGTCTACGCCAGCTACGGCTTCCAGCACCTCGACGCGCTGCGCGACGTCCGCATCACGCTGCTTGAAGGGGCGCCGCGCATCCTGGCGCCGCTGCCCGAACGGGTCGCCGGCGCGGCGCTCACTCTGCTCGAGCAGCGCGCCATCAAGGTCGTCACCGACTGCCGGGTCAGCACGATCGAGGCCGGCAAGGTGACCGACAACGCCGGCCGCGTCTATCCGGCCGACCTGTGCGTGTGGGCCGCCGGCATCCGCGCCCCGGAGCTGCTGTCGACGCTGGGGCTGGCCACCAACCGCGGCGGCCAGCTCGAGGTCGACGCCTTCCTGCGCGTCAAGGGCAGCGAGCACATCTACGCGATGGGCGACTGCGCCGCCTGCATCGACCGCAACGGCAAGCCGGTGCCGCCGCGCGCCCAGTCGGCGCACCAGCAAGCGGACTTCCTGCTCGCCACCTTCCTGCGCCAAGCTGCCGGCAAGCCGGCGCAGCAGCTCGGCTATGCCTACACCGATTACGGTTCGCTCGTGTCGATGGGCAGCACGACGTCGGTCGGCAGCCTGATGGGGGCGTTACGGGGCTTTAACTGGTTCGTCGACGGCTTCTTTGCGCGCATGATGTACCTGAGCCTGCACCTGCTGCACCACCGCGCCGTGCTCGGCACGGTGCGTACTGGCTTGCTGGCGCTGGCGCGCTTCCTGATTCGCCGCACCACGCCGCTGGTCAAGCTGCACTAGGCGCTGGCGCGCGGCAGCATCAAGGTCAGCGTGGTGCCCGGCTGCGCCGGCGCGACGCTGAAGGTGCCGCCCAGGTACAGCGCCCGTTCGCGCAGCGTGCGCAAGCCGTGGCGGTCCGGCGCCAGCGCGGCGGCGCCGATGCCGACGCCGTTGTCGCGCAGCGTCAGCATCACCTGGTCGCCGTCGTCGTCGAGGATGACGTCCACTTCCGAGGCGTCGGCGTGGGCGGCGATGTTGCGCAGGCCCTCGTCGACGCAGCGCAGCAGCGCCACCGCCTGCAGTCGCGGGTAGGCCGCCTCCTGCTCAGGCAGGCTGATCCGCGCGACGAGCCGATGCTGGTCGCGAAATGCGTCGACCAGTTCGCCGATGGCGGCATGAATGCCGAGGAACTCGAGCTTGTCGTTCCACAGTGACAGCTGCATCTCGCGATTGGTGTTGATGATATTGGCCAGCAGCTGTTTCATCTGCGCGCTGCGCTCGAGCAGCGCCTGGTCGGCCGGCAGCTGCTGGGTCAGCAGCGCCAGGTGCATCGTCAGCGCCGTCATCGACGAACCCAGGCTGTCGTGCAGCTGGCGCGCCACCAGGCGGCGCTGATCGTCCCAGCTGGTGGTGACGTGACCGAGCAGCTCGGACAGGTCGGCACTGCGGGCGTCGGCCGGGCCGTGCGCAGGCATGTCGGTAGAGTGCGGTGCCGGTGCGTTCATGAACAGACCCGTAAAAGTTTCCCAGATCATACAACAGCTTGCGCGGCGATGTCGCATCGTCAGCCGCGCTCGCGCCAGTGTGAAGTGCCGAACGGACTTTCGCCAGTTTTGCGCCCAAGATCGAATCTTGGCATTTCGCCACAATTTCAATTTAAACCATTCGGGAGCACCACATGAGCAAGCAAAACGACGCAATTTCCATGCTGACAGCCGATCACCGCGAAGTGGCGACCATGTTCGAGCAGTACGAAGGCTTGGGCGACCGCGCCAAGGCGTCGAAGAAGAAGCTCGCCGACCAGATCTGCATGGCGCTGACCTTGCACGCGACAATCGAGGAAGAGATTTTCTATCCGGCACTGCGCCAGAAGAGCAAGCAGGCGGCCGACCTGCTCGATGAAGCACTGGTCGAGCACGCCGGTGCGAAGGACCTCATCGCCCAGTTGCAGGAAGCCGATCCGGAGGACGACCTGTATGACGCCAAGGTTAAAGTGCTCGGCGAACAGATCGAGCACCACGTCAAGGAAGAAGAGGGCGAAATGTTCCCGATCGCCAAGAAAGCCGGCCTCGACATCGAAGCGCTGGGCAGTGAAATGGCGATGCGCAAGGACGAGCTGGCTGCAACGATGTAAGCGAACGCAACGGGCGCACACGCCCCCGCCACTGCTTTATTTCACCGCCACCGCCCGGGTGTCATTCAATGCCACCGCCCCGGTGGCATTGCTAATTGCGTCGAGCAGGTTGTTGATGTCGACCGGTTTGACCAGGTGCATGTCGAAACCTGCATCGAGCACGCGGCGCTGGTCTTCGGCCAGGCCATAGCCGGTTAGCGCGATCAGCTTGATGCCCTGGGTGACGGCGTCCTGGCGCAGGCGGCGCGCCACTTCATAGCCGTCGATGCCCGGCAATCCGATGTCCACCAACGCCACGTCCGGCCTGCCGGCGTGCGCCATCTGCACGCCCTGCAGGCCGTCGGCGGCCAGCTGCACCGAAAAGCCGTAGACGCCCAGCATGGTCGCCATCATCTCGCGGCCGTCTTCATTGTCCTCGATGAGCAGCACGGTCGGCTTGCTGCTGTCGATGCCGTTCGCCGTGCGTGGCGCGTCCGACACGCCGGCGTGGGTGCGCGGCAGCCGGATGGTAAAGGTGCTGCCTAAGCCGGTGCCGGCGCTTTGCGCTGTGACGCTGCCGCCGTGCAGTTCGACCAGGCGGCGCACCAGCGACAGGCCGATGCCGAGCCCGCCTTGCGAGCGGTCGATCGAAATGCTGCCCTGCACGAACACATCGAACACATGCGGCAACAGGTCCTCGGCGATGCCGACGCCCGTGTCGCGCACCGTCAGCAGCACTTCGTCGCTGTCGTCGTCGTGGGTGACCCCGATGTCGATCTTGCCGCCCGGCGGCGTGTACTTCAGTGCGTTGTCGATCAGGTTGGTGGCAATCTGTTCGAGGCGGGTCGGGTCGCCGTCGACCCAGCCGGTGGTCAGGTCGACGTTGATCCGGTAGCTGCCGGTGCGCCCGGTGGCCTTGAAGGTGTCGAGGCAGGCATTGACCAGCGCCGCCACTTCGAGCGGCTGGCGCGACAGCAAAATCTTGCCCGACATCGCGCGCGACAGGTCGAGCAGGTCGTCGACAATGCGCGACAGGTGCTGGCTCTGGCGCTGGATGATGACTTTGGCGCGGCCAAGCGTCTCCGGACCGGCGCCGCTTAGCCCGATCAGCGACGCGGCGCTGCTGATGGCCGACAGCGGGTTGCGCAGTTCGTGGCCGAGCATGGCGAGAAATTCATCCTTCGCATGATTTTTGCGCTCAGCCGCCTGGCGCTCTTCCATTTCGCGCGTCAGGCGCTTGTTGGTGGCAATCAGTTCGGTGGTGCGCTGGCTCAGCTTCTGGGTCTGGCGCTTGAGTTCTTCGTTCTTCACGGCAAGCGCGACGAACACCGACACCTTGGCGTGCAGGATCTGCGGAATCACGGGGGTGAACAGGAAGTCGGCGGCGCCGCGCTGGTACGCCTTCAGGCGGTCGATCTCGTCGGCCAGGAAGGCGGTGACGAAGATGATCGGAATGTCGGCCGAGCGCACGCGCTGGTGGATCGCTTCAGCCGCCTCGAAGCCGTCCATGCCGGGCATGTTTACGTCCAGCATGATGACGGCGAAATCGTGCAGCAACACCTGGCGCAGCGCTTCTTGTCCCGAGCGGGCCGCCATCACTTCATAGTTGGTCTCTTCTGCCCACAGGTCAAGCAGACTGGTCAGTGCCAGCAGGCTTGCCGCGTCGTCGTTTACGACGAGAATTTTTGGTTTTTCTGTTTTAGGCACGTCGTTCCTGCGCTACTTGGTCCAGGTAGTTTGAGCGTCTCTGTTGAGCGTATTTGCTGCCCAAACCAAAGGATAGCAGAAAAGGTATTTCCGGCACGCACTTCGTGGAACCGGGTAGCAAAACACGGACTCAGCCATGATATCAAGCGGTTTCTCCGGTGTCAAAACCTGTGCAGAGGGCTATCTGTTTGGATTGTTCGCTGGCGCACATACCCGGCACGGGTGCTGTGACATAGTGAGGTGTGTCCAGTTCGACCGTGTGAATCGGGAACCGGCTTCCCAACCTGAAAGGACAATTATGAATATCGAATCGATTGTAGATGACCAGTTCAAGACGAAAAGCTTCCGTGAACTGGCCGAAGCGCCGATCAGCGCCTTGCGTGGCGTCAGCGCGGCTGACGCGCGCACCCTGAGCCAGGCGTTCGGCGTCAACACCATCGCCGAGCTCGCTGAGCTGAAATTCGTCAAGTGGGCGTGCGCCATCAAGACGATGGCCGAATACGAAGGCGACACCGCGGAACAGAAGGCGAAGGAAACGCTGCTCGACGACGCCGTCGAGATGACGTTCCCGGCCAGCGACCCGATTTCGGTCGACGCCGGCATCACCCGCATTGAGGTGGCGCCGGAAAAAGTCAATGCCGCGATGGATCACCAGGCGGCGACCAACATCGAGGCGAACAGCCACTTGCAGGACGGCAAGGCCGGCAAGGGCGCTAAAGCCTGATAGCCCCGGCTGTTGCGTCCGGGGTCCGACCCGATACGGTCAGACCCCGGTGTGGCTGCAGGTTACGCTCACGACGATCGTCGCCGCGGGCAAGAAAAAAACCAGCGTCTGCTGGCTTTTTTTTTGCATCACAGGCGGCATCAGCCGCGCGGCCTCACCAGCACCGGCTTGACGGCGGGCAATTGCGACTTCGCCGCCGGCGGCGCCGACGTCGCGCAGAAGCGGTTCTTGCCGCCGCGCTTGGCTTCGTACAGCGCGTAGTCGGCAATGCTGATCAACGCGTCGACCGTCTCTGCATCGTCCGGATAGATGCTGATGCCGATACTGGTCGACAGCTGCAGCTTCAAGTCGTTGACGAAGATGGGCTCGGACAACGCCTCGACCAGCTTGGCGGCCGGTCCGTGCGCATCGGCCAGGCCGCCGACTTCGCCGAGCACCACCATGAATTCGTCGCCGCCGAGACGGGCGACGGTGTCTTCCTTGCGCGAACAGGCCAGCAGGCGCTGCGCGACCGTTTTCAACACTTCGTCGCCATAGGCGTGCCCGTACGTGTCGTTGATCGTCTTGAAACCATCCAGGTCCAGGTACATGATGGCCGCCTTGTGATGATTGCGGCTGGCATGCTGCAACGTCGTCTCGATGCGGTCTTCCAGCAGGCGCCGGTTCGGCAGCCCGGTCAGCGGGTCGTGCAATGCCAATTCTTGCTGCGCGCGGCTGTATTGCGCCAGCTCGCGGTACAGCAGCCGTACTTCCAGCATGTTGTGGATGCGCTTGTGCACTTCGAGCAGGTCGAAAGGCTTGCTGATGAAGTCGCGCGCGCCCGCTTCCAGCGCGGCAATCTTGAAACTCGGCTGGGCGGTCAGGGCAAGCACCGGCAGGTAGCCGCCTTGCTCGATTTCTTTCAGGCCCTTCATGACCTGGAAGCCGTTCAGGCCAGGCATCTGCAGGTCGAGCAGGATCAGGTCGTAGTTGTGCTGGCGGTGCAGCGGACACACCTGCTCAGGCAGCATCGTCGAGCTGACACTGGTGTAGCCTTCTTCGCGCAATATCTCTTCCATCAACTCGATATTGTCGGGCGAATCGTCTACAACCAAAATCTTCGCGTTTAAAATGTCTTCTCGGCTCGGCATGCTGGTCTCGGTCAAAGCGCAAAATCTAAACCCGGGTCAGGGGCGGGGCCCGGGCGGCCTGTACAGCTGCAGCGGACGTTCTGTCTGCTAATGCCTACAAAATCCGGCATTACTCCCGCTTTTTCTGGCGATAGTGTAACAAACTTCTGATTGTTTCTTGTAGGACAGTCGCTCGCGCCCCGGTAGGAGTCCAAAACACTCCTTCATGACGTCGGCGCACCTGCCATCCGGGCCACCGTCGCGATCAGTTGGCTCGGCTCGACCGGCTTCGAAATATGGGCCGTAAAGCCCGCTTCAAGGGCGCGCAGCCGGTCCTCCGAGCGCGCGAACGCAGTCAGTGCGACGGCCGGCACGTTGCCGCCGGCGTCGTTGCCGAACGCGCGCACGTGCGACAGCAATTCGAAGCCGTCCATGCCAGGCATGCCGAGGTCGCTCACCAGCACGTCCGGCGGATCGCTGCGAAACGCGTCGAGCGCGGCGCGCGCGCTGGCGGCCGTGGTCACGCTGGCATTGCAGTCCGACAGAATACGCTTGATCAGGTCGCGTGCATCGGGCTCGTCGTCGACCACCAGCACCTTCATGCCAGACAGGTCGCGCAGTTCGATGTCGGGCGTCAGCGGCGACGGCGGGCTGTACGGCGCGCGGTCCGGCCGCGCCGCCATCAGCTGCGGCGTCGCGCCCGGCAGTTCCACGGTGAAGCAGGCGCCGCGCTGTTCGCCTTCGCTCGCGACCCGCACGGTGCCGCCGTGCTGTTCGATCAGGTGCTTGACGATCGACAGGCCCAGCCCGAGGCCGCCGTGCTGGCGCGTCGTCGAGGCGTCGCCCTGGCGGAAGCGTTCGAACACGTGGGTGATGAATTCGGGCGCGATGCCGGCGCCGCTGTCGCACACGACGATCTCGACGCTGGCGCCGGCCGGACGCAGTTCGATCCGCACCAGGCCGTCGCGCGGGGTAAACTTGATGGCGTTCGACAGCAGGTTCCAGATCACCTGTTGCAGGCGGGCCGGGTCGCCGGCGATCGGGCCGGTATCGGCGGCGTACGCTTTTTCAAGCCGGATGTTCTTCGCTTCGGCGGCCGGACGCACGGTTTCAATTGCCGCATCGATGAACACGGTCGGCGCCAGCGTCTGGATGTCGAGCAATACCTTGCCGGACGTAATCCTGCTCATGTCGAGCAAGTCTTCGATCAGCTGGGCCTGGGCGCGCGCGTTGCGTTCGATCGTTTGCAGGCCGCGCTGCAGGTCGGCGGTGTCGCGCGTGCCGCGGCGCAGCACCTGGGCCCAGCCGAGGATGGCCGACAGCGGCGTGCGCAGTTCGTGCGACAGCGTCGCCAAAAATTCGTCCTTCATCTGGCTGGTGCGCTCGGCTTCGGCGCGCGCCAGGCGTTCGCTCTCGAGCAAATCCTTGCGCTCTTCGGCGGCGCGCTGGGCCGCTTCGTACAGGCGCGTGTTGTCGATCGCCACTGCCGCCTGCGCGGCGATGCCGCCGACGATGCGCTCGGTGCGTTCGGTGAAGATGGCCGCTTCCGGGTGGCCGAACATCAGGCGGCCGAGCACTTCGCCGGAGCGCGCCACCACCGGCACGGCCAGGTAGCTGCGCAGCGGCGGATGGCCGGGCGGCAGCGCGAAGGAGGGCGCCGATTCGGTCGCGGCGTCGCGGCAGCGCTCATCGAAGCCGATGTCGTCGCAGCGCACCACGCCTTCGCCGCGCAGGATCGGCGCAATGGCGACGCCGGCGCCGGCCTGGCCGAGCCGCGCAAATTGATCGCCGGCCGCGCCCGACAGCGCGTGCAGCATGTATGGTTCGCCGGCACTGTCGGTGGCGTTGTAGACGAAGGCGCCGTAGCGCGCGCCGCTGATGCCGGTGGCCGCGTCCGACACGGTCTGCAGCAGCGAGCGCAGGTCGCGCTGGCGGGCCAGCGCGCTGCCGGTGCTGTTGAGCAGTTCGAGCACGTTCGATTCTTCGCGCAGCGCCTGCTGCACGCGCTTGACCTGGTCGACGTCGGTGCTGGTGCCGAACCAGCGCACCACGTTGCCGAGGCGGTCGCGTACCGCGTTGATGCGGGTCAGGAACCAGCGGTACTGGCCGTCGGCGCCGAGGATCGGGTACTCCATGTCGAATGGATTGCCGGTGCGGATAGACTCTTTCCAGCGCAGCAGCATTGCCGGCAGCGCATCGGGGTCGAGCGTCGATTGCCAGCCCCAGCCTTCGACCTGTTCGGCGCGGGTGCCGGTGTAGTCGTACCAGCGCTCGTTGAACCAGACGATGGCGCCGTCGGCCCGCGCCATCCAGGCCAGTTGCGGGATCGAATTGGCCAGCGCGCGCAGTTCTTCCTCGCTCTGGCGCAAGGTGTCCTCGGCGCTCTTGCGCTCGGTGACGTCCTGGAACTGGCAGGTCAGGCCGCTGACCGAGGCAAACACGCGCAGCGCGAACCAGCGCTGCAGCCGGGCGTGGAAAAATTCGTGGCAGGCGCTGGCGCTTTGCGCGTCGGCGCGCGGCAGCAACGGTTCGACATCGTCGCGACGCACTTCCCGCAGCGCTTCCCACAGCAGGCTGCCGGCGATGTCGGCGCGGGTGCTGCCAGGCTTGGCCATCAGCGCCAGCGCCCGGTTGTTCAGGTAGCTGACGCGCCAGTCGCGCCCGACCGAGCAAAAGGCGTCGTCGGTGCTCTCCAGCATTTCCTGCAGCAACGCGGCCGGGGCGGTCGCCGCGCTAGCGTAGCCGTCGATAGTCATTTTGATCGATCCCGTAATTGACGCTGCGAATTGCGGATCGGCGTGCGTGGGGGTGTCATGTAAGGCTTCGCGTTTGGTAAAGTGATTGCCGCTGCTGTGCGATGCAGTCCGCTGCAACAGATTCTAGCGCAGTCGAGCCGGTTATATTCACACGGTTGGCCTCATGGCGCCTTGGCGGCCAGCTGGGCGGCGACATCGGCCAGTGCTTTTTGCAGCTGTTCGATCTCGTACGGCTTTTGCAGCGAGCGGTAAGGGAACTCCAGCTGGCGCAGCAGCGTGTCGCCGTAGCCGGATGCAAAGATCACGTGCAGCTCGGCATTGGCGGCCACGGCCTGGCGCGCCAGGTCGACGCCGGACATGCCGGGCAGGCTGACGTCGGTAAACAGCACGTTGTAGCCGCCGGTGGCGAGCTTTTGCAGCGCCGCTTCGGCATGGCTGACGCCGTCGTTGTCGTGACCGAACGCGCTGAGCATCTCGCACACGAGGTATTGCGAATCGAGGTTGTCTTCGACCACCAGGATGCGCAGGCCCGCGGTGGCTGGCGCGGCAGCCGCGGCCGGGGCACTGTGCGCCAGCGCGCACAGAACGCCCAGCACTTCCTGCCGCGCGCCGCTGATCGGCGTGAAAAACAGGTCGCACTCGCGCTGATGGGCGGTGCCGGCGCCGATGAACGTCAGGTGAGCGTTGCGCTGTTGCGATGCCGCGCCGCTCCAGGCCTGGTCGAACGCGGCGCGCGCGCTGGCCAGCGGCGGCGGCAGCATGGCCGGCACATTGCCGCCCGGGGCGCGCGGATGCCCGGGTCCCGCCAGCGTCACATACGCCTCGTTGAACAGCACCACCTGCTGACGGCCCCAGCACAGCAGCATCGGCAGCGGCGAATTGAACATGATGTCGAGCGTCAGCCGCAGTGGGTGCGGCCAGGCGGCGGCATCGCCGAGCGCGGTACGCTGCCAGTCCACGCTGCCGGCGAGCCCGGAAAATTTGCCAGGTTCAAGCATAGGACCCTTGGAGTGAATTGTTGTTTTGAAATGAATTGGCGCAATCGTACACGAAAGTGCTGCCATCGCGAGCGCAGGAGCGAGCCGATGCCGAGCGAACACGCGCGCCAGCGGGTGGCTATACCGAATAGTGTTTGCACAAATATCAAGAATATGGAGATCGCCGTCAGAATTGCCTTCAAAGAGATCGAGCAGCGATCTGCTGCCACTGGAGGTCGTGATGGCGATCAATGGCGAAGGCTGATCCGGACATGCAGGCAAAAAAAAGCCCGCTGCAAGCAGCGGGCTAAATCTATTTTCTTGGAGGAGAATAGAGGAGACAGATGCATCATGCTGCATCGCAAAATATTTAGCTAATTTATTATTGTGATGACAGTTATGCGATTCAGTAATAGTCTAGCTGGCCAGCCAGTGTGTATGATTCCCATTGCGCCCGGCAGTCGACAGTTTTAACAGGTTGGTGTTCATGGCAACAGTAGTCATCCACAGGAAAGTCAACATCGTCTTGCTCGAAGCGGGCGAGCAGATTGCCGCGCACTGCGCGCCCGGCGACATCGCCATCGTTACCGCGTCCGACGGCTGGTGGAATCATTTTCTGCTAGCCGACGGCAGCGTCAACGGCTACGACCGGCCTTACGCCAGCTACAAGGAAGCGCTATGGGCGGCCAAGGCGGCCGCCGAATTCGGTTTTTCCTGAGCCGTCCGCCTTATCCGCAGCCTGGCGTCGCCAAATAAGCTGCCTTATGTCTGTAGGGCAAGCTATTATTACTCCGCCGCGCGCCACTGGAGCGCCGGTTTGCCGTACTGATGGTGCACAAAAAAGGGGTTGTTTGCCGCTGGTCTGGCGTGCGCTCCTTTATGCGTCACCGAAAATGTTCTACGATAGCAACCATGCTAAAACCATCACCATCACCGCTGCTGCTTTCTCTCGCCTTGGCTGTCGAGCGCGCGGTGCTGATCAAACTGGCGATGCGGTTTTGAGCGCGCCGTTTCGCTCCATGCTGGTCGCCGCGCTGGCCGCGCTGTCACTGTCAAGCGCGCCGGCGCAGGCTGGCGGCGCCGCGCTCGCGCGCAGCGTCAAGGCCGCCTTCATCTATAAGTTCCTCGGCTACACCGAGTTTCCCGCCAGCGCTTTCGGCGACGCCGCCTCGCCGGTGGTGATCGGCGTGATCGGCGCGGACGCCATGGCCGCCGAGCTGGCACGCATTGTCGCCGGCCGCGCCATCAATAGCCGGCCTATCGTCGTCAAGCAGTTCGTCGATGGCGACAATCTGGGCGTGCACCTGCTGTTCGTCGGCGGCACCGACTGCGCCCGCGCCGCCGGCGTGCTGCGCCAGGCGCGCGCGCCGACCCTGGTGGTCACCGAATGCGGCAACGGCCTGCCGGCCGGCTCCATCATCAACTTCAGGATTGTCGAGGAGCGCGTGCGCTTCGATGTGTCGCTCGATGCGGCCGACAAAAACAACATTAAACTCAGTTCGCGCCTGCTTTCGGTCGCCAACCACGTCAGCAAAGGAGCACCATGATGCCGACGCACGATACCGGTTCGGTCCGCAGCAAACTCATCCTCATGGCGGTGTCGACGACCTTCGTGGCCATGTTGCTGGCCTCGATTGCCATGCTGCTGTACGACCTGCGCACGTTCCAGACATACTGGGTCGACGACCTGACCACCCAGGCCGACATCATGGCCAGCGTGACGGCGCCGGCATTGGCGTTCAACGACGCCAAGACAGCGCAGCAGAACCTGGCGGTGCTGCGGGTGCGCCCGCAAATCCTGTCCGGCGCGATCTACTCGGCCGCCGGCACCCGCTTCGCCTCTTACGCCCAGCAGTCGTCGGCCAACCTGAGCTTTCCGGCCAAGCCGGGCAAGCCGGGCTACCGCATCGAGCAAGGCGAACTGGTGGTGGTGCACAACATCGTCGAGAACGGCGAGCTGCTCGGCACCGTCTACCTGCGCTCGCGCTACGGGCTGGTCGAGCGCCTGATCAATTACGCCACCATCCTCGGCGCGGTGATGCTCGGCGCACTGGTGATCGCCGCGCTGGTGGCGTCACGGCTGCAGGAGAGCATCACGCGGCCGCTGCTGGCGGTGACCAACGTCGCGCGCGAAGTGATGCAGCGGCGCGACT
Organism: Massilia sp. TWR1-2-2; assembly: GCF_049897565.1. Lineage (NCBI taxonomy): Bacteria > Pseudomonadati > Pseudomonadota > Betaproteobacteria > Burkholderiales > Oxalobacteraceae > Massilia > Massilia sp. TWR1-2-2. Next base: position 241,101 of record NZ_JAFCWM010000004.1, read on the forward strand.
TCACGTTGCGCGTGCCGGGCAACGACAGCGGCGAAATCGGCGTGCTGGTGGCCGCCTTTAACGACATGCTGGCCGAAATCGGCAGGCGCTCGCACGCCTTGCAGGAAGCGAACCTGACCTTGGAGCACGAGATGCAGGTGCGCCACCGCGCCGAGCAGGCGCTGTTGGTGGCCGACCGCCGCAAGGACGAATTTTTGGCGACCCTGGCGCACGAGCTGCGCAATCCGCTGGCGCCGATTCGCACCGGGCTTGACATCCTGCGCCTGCGCAGCGGCGACGCCCAGGCCACCCAGCGCGCCACCGACATCATGGAACGCCAGCTGCGCCAGATGGTGCGCCTGGTCGACGACCTGCTCGACGTCTCGCGCATCAATACCGGCAAGTTTGCCATCAAGACCGGCCGCGTGGAACTGAAGGCGGTCGTCAACGACGCCCTCGAAGTGGTGCGCTCATACATCGAGCTGCACGGCCATGACCTGGTCATCGACCTGCCGGACCGGCCGGTGTTTCTCAATGGCGATGCCACCCGGCTGGCGCAGATTTTGTCGAACCTGCTCAACAACGCGGCCAAGTACACCAACCGCGGCGGGCGCGTGACCCTGAGCGCCCGTGTCGAGGACAAGAACCTGATCGTCTGCGTGTCCGACAACGGCATCGGCATCGCGCCCGACATGCTGGCCCACGTGTTCGAGATGTTCGTCCAGGTCGATTCGACGCTGGAACGCACCAACGCGGGCCTGGGCGTTGGCCTGTCGCTGGCGCGCCGGCTGGTCGAACTGCATCACGGCACCATCGAGGCGAAGAGCGAAGGCATTGGCCGCGGCAGCGAGTTCACGGTGCGCCTGCCGATCGTCGTCGAGCCGGAACTGCCGACCAAGACGATGCCGGCCGCCTTCATCAGCTCGGAAACCTACCGCATCCTGCTCGCCGACGACAACGTCGACTTCGTCAACAGCATCGGCGCGCTGCTGTCGGCGATGGGCCACAGCGTGGTGATCACCCACAACGGCCCGGATGCCTTGACCGCGGCGGCGCGCTTCTGTCCCGACTTCGCCTTTCTCGACATTGGCCTGCCGCAGATGTCGGGCTACGACCTGGCGCGTGGCATTCGCCGCCTGTCGTGCGGCCCGATGACCTTGCTCATCGCCGTGACCGGCTGGGGCCAGGAGAAGGATCGCCAGCTCGCCTTCGAGGCCGGGTTCGACCACCACATGGTCAAGCCGGTGCGCTTCGAGCAGATCGAGGAAATCCTGTCGAACCGCACCAGCGTCAAGAAGCTGCGCACCTGACGGCGGCGGCGAAAAACAGAAACGGAAGCGTTGCCGCTTCCGTTTTTTTTGGTCGTCAGGTTAGTCGCCGACGGCAAAACCGGGGTCTGTCGGGGACGCCGAGTCCCGTCCGGGTCAGACCCCAGAGGCGACGACGCCTGTTGCAGCGCGCTTTACTTCGGCTCGCGGCGGCGTGCCATGAAACCGACCAGTCCCAGGCCTGCCAGCATCATGCCGTAGGTTGCCGGTTCCGGCACTGGCTGCAGCATCACCGCGCCGCCAAAGGCGCCGGAGGTGTCCGACACCATCGTGCCGCTGACCTGCAGGTAGTAGCTGCCTACCGCCAGGTTGTTGGCCCGCACGGTCCAGACGTCGATCGCGCCCGTCGACATCGACGTGCCGGTGGCCAGCTGGGCGCCGACGCCGCTGTACAGTGACAGCCCCGAGATGTCGAGGCCAACTGCTGCGGAGCGGGAGATCGAAGAGACGATCGCATCGAGACTGGCCGGCAGGTCGCCCGTCACCGTGAACGTGAACCGATCGGAGAACGTGTCGTTCGCCTGGTCAATGTCGAAGGCGTCGCCAAAGAACGCGCTGGTCCCCACCAGGTTCAGCGCCTGGGGTGGGGTCGAGATGTCGGCAGCGTACGCCGCGCCCGAACCGAGCGAAGCGGTTGCTAACACTACTGCAGCGATCAAGGATTTCGAGTTTTTCATTTTGTTACCTCGCAGAAAACAGCCGCGACTTGCAGCCATGGTTATCAAGGACCGGGGGGTGACACCAATGTATCAAAGCGGGTTTTCGAAAGCGCCTGTCGGTGTGGCGCGCGCGCCAGCCTGTCAAACAAGTCGGCAGGGTAATTGGTTGCGCGTGGCCTAGACGCTGACTTAACTCGTCATAGGAGAGACGCGTTTTTTCCGTTGCCGCGGTTTAAAAAATGCTTGCGTTGCCGAGTAAGCGTCAGGTCAGTCCTACCCGCAGAGAAGTGTGATTCCTCTGCAGAGTTGACAATTGATGAGATAGGGGAGGGATGCCGGCAATCCGGCTGCGCAAAGAAAAATGGCCCAAAGATTTCTCTTTGGGCCATTCAACTTACGAATTGTGGTGCGGCTGGCAGGAATTGAACCCACGACCCCTTGGTTCGTAGCCAAGTACTCTATCCAACTGAGCTACAGCCGCGAAAAACAAAATTATAGCAGGGGTTCAAGAAATCGCCAAGACGTATAGATAGAAAGTAATGACGATGGGCCCGGAAATGAAAAAAGGGACCAGCTCGTTCGAACTGGTCCCTCATATTCTGGTGCGGCTGGCAGGAATTGAACCCACGACCCCTTGGTTCGTAGCCAAGTACTCTATCCAACTGAGCTACAGCCGCGAAAGCAAGCATTCTAGCAGTTTCCTCTTGTTTTCGGAAGGGCAAAATTGACCGTTTCCGCAAGCTTCGACGTCCCTGCCTGGTGTTCCTCAGCGGCGCCGTTGGCCGGCGCTGCATCGGTACCGGAGGACTTGCCCTCCGAAGAAGCAGCATTGTAGGGGCAGCGCGCCGGTTTGTCCAGAGGGCGTTGAAAGGGCGCCACCTGGCGGCGGAAAGATTTTTCGCCGCGCAGCGCATCTGTTAGATTAGATGCCTCATTCATCATAAGGACGTTCCATGACCATCATCACCACGATCGAAGACTTGCGCGTGCTGGCCAAGAAGCGGGTGCCGCGCATGTTCTACGATTATGCCGATGCCGGCTCATGGACCGAATCGACCTACCGCGCCAACACCGACGACTTCGGCAAGATCAAGTTTCGCCAGCGCGTCGCCGTCAACCTGGAAAACCGCAGCCTGCGCAGCACGATGGTCGGCCAGGAAGTGGCCATGCCGGTGGCGCTGGCGCCCACCGGGCTGACCGGCATGCAGCACGCCGACGGCGAGATCCTCGCCGCGCGCGCCGCCGAAAAATTCGGCGTGCCGTTCACCTTGTCGACCATGTCGATCTGCTCGATCGAGGACGTCGCAGCCAACACCACCAAGCCGTTCTGGTTCCAGCTGTACGTGATGAAGGACCGCCCGTTCATCGAGCGCCTGATCGAGCGCGCCCGCGCCGCCAAATGCTCGGCGCTGGTGCTCACGCTCGACCTGCAGGTGCTGGGGCAGCGCCACAAGGACATTCGCAACGGCATGACGGCGCCGCCGAAAATGACGTTGGCGAACATCGCCAACCTGATGACCAAGCCGGCCTGGTGCATGGAAATGCTCGGCACCAAGCGCCGCAGTTTCGGCAACATTGTCGGCCACGCCAGCGCCGTATCGGACATGTCGTCGCTGTCGTCGTGGACGTCGCAGCAGTTCGATCCGGCCATGTCGTGGGACGACGTGGCGTGGGTCAAGCAGCGCTGGGGCGGCAAGCTGATCATCAAGGGCATCATGGACGTCGAGGACGCCAGGCTCGCTGCCGACAGCGGCGCCGACGCGCTGATCGTGTCCAACCACGGCGGGCGCCAGCTCGATGGCGCGCAGTCGAGCATCGGCGCGCTGCCGGCGATCGTTGCAGCCGTGGGCGAGCGCATCGAAGTGCACATGGATGGCGGCGTCCGCTCGGGCCAGGACGTCATCCGCGCGCTCGCGCTGGGCGCCAAGGGCGTCTACATCGGCCGGCCGTTCCTGTATGGCCTTGGCGCCGGCGGCGAAGCAGGCGTCACCAAGTGCCTCGACATCATCCGCAACGAGCTCGACCTGACGATGGCCTTCTGCGGCCTGCGCGACGTCAACCTCGTCGACAAGAATATCCTGCTGCCAGGCACGTTCTAGTAATTCGACGATGACGTTTTAAACGTCTACGCGACGACGTTCAGCGGCTTGCCCGCCACAAACGCCTCGACGTTATCGACCAGCATATCGGCCAGCGTCTGCATCGCCCCCACGCTGGCCCACGCCACGTGCGGCGTCAGGATGAAGTTGGGCTGATGCACGCCGAGCAGCGGATTGTCCGCCAACGGCGGCTCCTTGCTCAGCACGTCGAAGCCGGCGCCGCCGATCACGCCATCCTTGAGCGCCTGCGCCAGCGCCGCCTCATCGACCAGCCCGCCGCGCGCAGTGTTGATCAGCAACGCGGTAGGCTTCATCATCGCCAGCTCGCGCGCGCCGATCATGTTGCGCGTCTGCTCGTTGAGCGGCAGGTGCAGGCTGACCACGTCGCAGGTGCGCAGCACTTGTTCCATCGGCAGGTTCGTCACGTCGGCATCCTGCACCGGCGAGCGCGAGGCCACGCACACCTGCATGCCAAACGCGCGTCCCAGCTGCGCCACCTTGTGCCCCAGCGCGCCGTAGCCGACGATGCCCAGCTTGCTGCCCGCCAGGTCGCCGATCGGATGGTTGAACAGGCAGAACGTGCTCGACTTCTGCCACAGGCCGGCGTCGACATCGGCGCAGTAGGCGCGCACGTTGCGGCGCAGCGCCAGGATCATGGCGAAGACGTGCTCCGGCACGGCCACCACCGAATAATTGCGGATGTTCGATACCACGATGCCGCGCTCGCGGCAGGCTGCCAGGTCGACGTTGTCGGTTCCCGTCGCCGCCACGGCAATCATCTTCAGGTCAGGCAGGCGGGCAATATCGGCCGCGCGCACCGGCACCTTGTTGGTGATCGCAATCGTGGCGCCGGCGAGGCGCTCGAGAACGCCGCCAGGCTGCGTGGCCGGATAGTCGCGCCACGCATGCTCGAAGGCAGGCGGGCGCACGTTGGCAAGCAAGCTGTCGCGGTCGAGAAAAACGATATTCTGCATGGCGGTCCTAATAAAGATTGGGTAAAAACACGGCGGTTCATCCGAGCATAACCCACATTGCGCTTTCGGGCAGCCGTCGCTTCCCCGCACACGGTTAGCTGGCGAACAGTCGCCGCGCGGGCCTCCCCATAGACTCGTCAGTATATTTGAACGCAGGGGTACTCCAATGCCAGACGCACTCAAAACCTACAAGGAAAAGCGCAACTTCTCGATCACGTCCGAACCGCCCGAGGGTGGCGAGGCGGGCCTCGACGGCCTGACGTTCGTCATCCAGAAGCACTGGGCCAGCCGGCTGCATTACGACTTTCGCCTCGAGCTCGACGGCACCATGAAAAGCTGGGCTGTGCCGAAAGGGCCCAGCTACGACACCAAGGACAAGCGGATGGCGGTGCATGTCGAAGACCACCCGATCTCGTATTCGAGTTTCGAAGGCACCATCCCCGAAAAGCAGTACGGCGCCGGCAAGGTCATCATCTGGGACAAAGGCACTTGGGCGCCGCTCGACGATCCGCACAAGGGCTACGAAGCGGGCAACCTCAAGTTCGAGATGCATGGCCACAAGATGCATGGCAAGTGGGCGCTGATCCGCATGAAGGGCAAGGGCGAGAAGCAGGAGCCGTGGCTGCTGATCAAGGAAAAGGACGACTTCGCGCGGCCCGCTGGCGAGTTTTCGGTCGTCGACGAAATGCCCGACAGCGTCAAGGCGCTGAAGGCGCCGAAGGCAAAAGCGGTCCGCGGCAAGGCGCCCGCCGGCGCCGTCAAGGCAGAACTGCCCGACGAATTCGCGCCCGAGCTTGCCACGCTGGTCGACAAGCCGCCGTCCACGCCGCAAGACTGGGTGTTCGAAATCAAGTTCGACGGCTACCGCATGCTTGCGCGCGTGCAGGGCAAGAGCGTCGCGCTGATCTCGCGCAGCGGCAAGGACTGGACCGCCAAGCTCGGCCCGCTGCACCAGGAACTGCTGAAGATGAAGCTGCCCGACGGCTGGTACGACGGCGAGATTGTCGTTCACGACGACGACGGCCGCCCCGACTTCGGCATGCTCCAACTCGCGTTCGACGGCTCCAACACGGCGCCGATCGTGTTCTTCCTGTTCGACGCGCCGTACCTGAACGGCTACGACATGCGCGAGGTGGCACTGGTGGAGCGCCGCGCCGCGCTCAAGGCCGTGCTCGACAAGGCGGACTCGAACGTGGTGCGCTTCAGCGACGAATTCGGCACCGACCCGGGCGAACTGGTGGCGGCCGCCTGCAAGATGGGACTCGAAGGCGTCATCGGCAAGCGGCGCGACTCGCGCTACGTGCAGCGCCGCTCGCCGGAGTGGATCAAGCTTAAGTGCGGGCAGCGGCAGGAATTCGTCATCGCCGGCTACACCGATCCGCAAGGGTTGCGCACCGGCATCGGCGCGCTGCTGCTCGGCACCTACGACAACGATGGCGTGCTGCAGTACGCCGGCAACGTCGGCACCGGCTTTAACGAAGTGAGCCTGCGCGACCTGAAGACCAAACTGAGCAAGCTCGATACCGACGAGAGCCCGTTCCCGCCGAAAGCGGTGGCAGGGCGCAAGCACCACTGGGTCACGCCGAAGCTGATCGCCGAAGTCAGCTTTGCCGAGTGGACCAGCACCGGCTCGGTCAGGCACGCGGTCTTCCAGGGACTGCGCGACGACAAGCCGGCCAAGGTCATCACGCGCGAAACGGCCAAACAAGTGGAGGAAGTCGTGGACAAGCAAACCGAACCTGTCGCGCCCGAAGGCAAGCTGCCGCCTAGCCTGAAGGTCACCAATCCCGAGCGGGTGATCGATGCCCAGAGCGGCGCCACCAAGCTGGACCTGGTGCGCTACTACGCGCTGGTCGGCGCGCTGCTGCTCGAGCACCTGAAAGGGCGGCCGCTGTCGCTGGTGCGCGCGCCGAGCGGCGTCGGCGGCGAATTGTTCTTTCAGAAGCACGCCGATATCGCCAAGCTGCCCGGCATGAAGCAGATGGACAAGGCGCTCGATCCCGACCATCCGCCGATGCTGGAAGTGGCCAACGTCAACGGCATCCTGTCGGCGGCGCAGTGGAACGTCGTGGAATTTCACAGCCAGAACGCGGTCGGCAAGGCATATGAAACGCCGAACCGTGTCGTGTTCGACCTCGACCCGGGCGAGGGCGTCGACTGGAAGACGATCCAGGAAGCGGCTGCACTGATGAAGGCCTTCCTCGACGAACTGGGGCTGACGTCGTTCGTCAAGACCAGCGGCGGCAAGGGCCTGCACGTGGTGGTGCCGATCAAGCCGGCGTATGACTGGGATACAGTGAAGGACTTTTCGCAGCAGGTGGTCAGCCACATGGCAATGACTTTGCCGGACCGGTTTGCCTTCAAGAGCGGCCCGCGCAATCGCGTCGGCAAGATCTTCATCGATTATCTGCGCAATGGCCGCGGCGCCACCACGGCGGCGGCGTGGTCGGCGCGCGTGCGTCCTGGCCTGGGCATCTCGGTGCCGATCACCTGGGAAGAGCTGCCGTCGATCAAGGGCGGCGACCATTGGAATGTGCAGAACGCGCACACGCGCCTGGACAAGGGAAACGAGCCGTGGGCGGCGTATGCGAAAAGTGCGCGCAGCCTGACGGCGGCGATGAAGAAGCTGGAGTTTACGCCGGGGTAACGAACCGACGTTGTTCCGCAACCGGGCATACACTCGAAGGCAGATGGGGTAGAGCGCCCACCGTATAAATTCGGAGACAATCATGGTCTGGCATCATGTGTACGATCCGTTGCAGAACTTCGCGCTGTCGACCATCGCGGCGGGCATCCCGGTCGCCGTGTTGCTGGCGGCGCTGGCGTTTTTCCACATGCGTGCGCACTATGCGGCCGGGCTCGCGCTGCTGATCGGCATCGGCATCGCGGTCAGTATTTTCGGCATGCCGGCCGACATGGCCGTCAAGGCGGCCGGCTATGGCATCGCCGCCGGCCTGTTTCCGATCGGCTGGATCGTCCTCAACATCATCTTCCTGCACCGTCTCACTACGCTGAACGGCTACTTCAAGGTGCTGCAAAACAGCATCAGCGGCATCACTGAAGACAGGCGGCTGCAACTGCTGCTGGTCGCCTTCTGCTTCGGCGCATTCTTTGAAGGTGCGGCCGGTTTCGGCACGCCGGTGGCCGTCACCGGCGCCATCCTCATCGGACTCGGCTTTTCGCCGCTGGCCGCGTCAGGGCTGGCGCTGATCGCCAACACCGCGCCGGTGGCGTACGGCGCGCTCGGGGCGCCGGTCATTGCGCTGTCGGCCGTTACCGGGCTCGACCTGCTCGACCTGTCCTCGATGATCGGCCGCCAGTTGCCGTTCTTTTCCCTGCTTGTACCGTTCTGGCTGATCTGGGCCTTCGCCGGCAGGCGCGGCATGGCCGAGATCTGGCCGGCCATCTTGGTCACCGGCGTCTCGTTCGCGATCCCGCAATTCGTCGTCTCCAACTACCACGGCCCGTGGCTGGTCGATGTGATCGCCTCGATCATCTCGATGGGATCGCTGGTGCTGTTCCTGAAGGTGTGGCAGCCAAAGCAGATCTGGCGCACCGTCGCCTTCGCGAATTACCACGACGACTCGTTGAAAGACGTCGTCCACGACGAAGTGCCAACCCACGACGCGACCGGCGCCAGGATTTCCGTCGTCAGGGCGTGGATGCCGTGGGCGCTGCTGTCGATCCTCGTATTTGTCTGGGGCACGCCTTGGTTCAAGAAGCTGCTGGACGCCATCTGGTCTCTCAAGTATTCCATCCCCGGTCTCGACAAGATGGTCATGAAAATGCCGCCGGTGGTCAAGGAGCCTGTGCTGGAGGCAGCGGTCTACAACTTCAACGTCCTCTCCATGGCCGGCACCGGCATCATTGTTGCGGCCATCCTGGCAGGCTTGTTGATGGGCTACTCGTTCCGCCAGCTGATCAAGGAATATTGGGAAACCATCAAGCTGGTCCGTTTCTCGCTAATGACAATTTGCGCCATGTTCGCGGTGGGCTACCTGACGAGGTACTCGGGCCTGGATGCGACGCTCGGCCTGGCGTTCGCGCTGACCGGCGCGTTCTACACGCTGTTCGGCACCATGCTCGGCTGGCTGGGCGTCGCCTTGACCGGCTCCGACACGGCCGCCAACGTGCTGTTCGGCAGCCTGCAGAAAACCACCGCCGAACAGCTTGGCCTGTCGCCAATCCTGATGGCGTCGGCCAACAGCTCCGGCGGCGTGATGGGCAAGATGATCGACGCCCAGTCGATTGTCGTCGCGGCCACCGCGACCAAGTGGAGCGGCCACGAAGGCGACATACTGCGCTACGTGTTCTTCCACTCGATCGTGCTCGCGATACTGGTCGGCTGCGTGGTATCGCTTCAGGCATACGTGTACCCGTTCACTCTGATGGTCGTCGGAGGTTGATCAATATCAAGCAGCGGCAAAGGCACGGGCTTAGTATTTTCCGATAGGAATCTCCTGCCCATTGTCAATCCTGTCGAAAGGCGCCGCCTGCTTATGAGTTCCTCGCTGGCACGTGAAGTATTGAGTGCGCTGTCCGAATTCAGCAGCCACACCCGGCTGTACGAGCTGACATTCAGGGACGAGCGCAAGGGCGCCCGTCTGCTCGTCGAAGCATTTGCCGCCGACGAACAGTTGCTGGGCGTCGGCGGCATCGACGTCATTGCGCTGTCAACGCGGTCCAAACTCGCGCATGCTTCGCTGCTGGGGCAGGAAGCCTGCCTCGAGATCAGCCTGGCTGATGGCACCCGCGCCAGTCGCAGTGGCTACGTCAGCAAGATTGCCTCGCTCGGCAGTGACGGTGGCCTGGCGCGCTATCGGCTGCGGCTGTCGCCATGGATATGGTTGCTGAGCCAGGCGCGCAACAGCCGCGCCTGGCAAGACAAGACTGTCATCGAAATCATCGATTCGGTATTCCAACAGTATCAGCCGTATGCGCAGTGGGTGTGGAGCGGCGACGTCAGCTTGTTCATGAGCGACGCTGTCGCTCGAAGCTATTGCTGCCAGTACCGCGAATCCGATCTCGAGTTTGTCACCAGGCTGCTGACCGAAGAGGGCCTTGGGTGGCGGTTCGAAGAACATGAGGACGGCAGCCGGATGGTCTTGTTTGCCGACAGCAGCTACCTGAGCGCCGCGCCGCACGACCCCAGCAGCGTCGCAGGTGGCGGTATCCGCTACCACGCCGCCAGTTCAGTCGAAAAGAGCGACAGCATTCAGTATCTGCAGGCGTTTCGCAAACTCGGCGTAGCTGTGGTGACGGTACTCAGCTACGACTACAAGACCAAGCAGACTGTGTCGGTCAGCGTGCCGACCAAGTATCCGATCGGCGGGAAGCATGCCCAGGCCGTCGAAAGTTTCGATTCGCCCGGCCATTACGCCTACGCGGACGCGCGCCAGGCGCGCCGCTATGCCGGCCTGAAGATGGAAGCGCATGAGGCGCGCGGCTTCGTGTGGCAGGGAAGGTCGACCGTGCGTACCTTGCGCCCTGGCACGCGCATCTGCATCACCGACATCCCGATGAAGAAGTATCGTTATGAAGCGCCCGAGTTTGTTCTGACGCGCGTAGCCAGTGTTGGCGTTAATAATCTGCCGGTCAGCGCCAAAAACGGATTGACGGAATTGTTTGGCGCACTGCCAGAGTTGCTCGAAGAGTCTACCAAGGAAATTTCCCTTGCCGAATTTGACCGGGCAATAGAGCAGGCACATAAGAGCGGCTATGCCAACTGCTTCGAGGCGATTCCGGTTGAGCGGCCATGGCGTCCGAAGATGGAAGTGAAGGCCGCGGCCACTGCAAACGGTAGCCAGACCGCGATCGTTGTCGGCCCGGATGGATCTGACGAGCCGAATGGCGCCGATGAAATGTACTGCGACCGGCTCGGCCGCGTGCGAATCCGTTTCCATTGGCAGGAGAGCGATGCGGCCTGCTGGGTGCGCGTGGGCCAGCGTTCCACCGGCCCCGGCATGGGCAGCCAGTTTCTACCGCGCATCGGCCAGGAAGTGCTGGTCAAGTTCCTCGAAGGCGACATCGACCGTCCCGTGATCGTCGGCGCGCTGTACAACGGCCGAGGCGAGGGTGGTGTGATGCCGACCCCTGGCGGCGTATCGGACCGTGAAAGCAGCAGCGCCGCTTTCGAACGCGCCCACGATCAAATGCCATCGGGGCAGGTGAACCTAGCCGGTGGTAACAGCCCGGTATGGCATGGTGCATCGGCGGGCAGCGCGGGGCATCGTAACAACTCGGCCCAGTGGGGCGTGCGCAGCAAGGAGTTCGGCGGTCGTGGCTATAACCAGTTGTTGTTCGATGATACTGACGGACAAGGCCGTGTGCAGCTCAAGACCACACACGCTACAACCGAGCTCAACTTGGGCCACTTGATTCACACCGCCGACAACTATCGCGGCAGCTTCCGCGGCAGCGGCGCCGAGTTGCGCACCGATGCATACGGCGCCGTCCGCGCTGGCGCCGGCTTGCTGATATCGAGCTACAAAATCAGCCATTCTTCCGCGGTTCGCGAAGCAGCAGGTGAAAATACTGCGGGCAATGCTTTGTTGAAGCAGGCGATGAAGCTTGCCGAAAGTTTTAGCGCCGCCGCCAAGACCCACGAAACGGTCGGCTTCGCCAGCCACCTCGGCGCCAACAAGGCTGCAAGCAGCGCGATCAACGACGAAGCAGCGCCGCTGAAGGCGTTGTGGACAGCATCAGCCGGAATAATCAGCAAAAATAGCATTGACGACGCGCACTCAGACGCGGGTTCGAGAAGTGTCGACCCCGGCGCCGACAAGTTGCCCCACGTCGGCGTACCAATCATCGGCATTGCCGCGAAGGCGGGTCTCGGCGTGGTAGCCGGCCAGGATGTCCAACTGTCTACCGGCGAAACCGTGACGATTGCGAGCGGAGCCGACAGCCAGTTCACCACCGGCGGCCAGATGCGCGTCCACACCGGCCAGGCCATCGGAGTACTCGCCGGCGCCGAAAAAGCCGGCGAAGGCAACGTCGGCCTGCAACTCATCGCCGGCAAGGGCGCGATCGACTACCAGGCGCAGGCGAACGAACTCAAGGTGCAAGCGCGCGACGAGATCAACGTCATCAGCGCCAACGCCCACATCGATTGGGCAGCCGCAAAGAGCATCAGCCTGTCGACCGCTGGCGGCGCCAACATCACGATCGACGGCGGCAACATTACCGTCCAGTGCCCCGGCAAGATCACGATCCACGCCGGTGTGAAGAAGTTTGGCAATCCAACCAAGCTCAATTACTCAACGCCGCTCTTGCCTAAAACAATATGTGTCGATTGTCTTGTCGCGGCCGTCCAGTCGGGCGCCCCTTTCGCCATTCCTAGATGAACTGTGATGGAGGGACAAATGAGGTACGCGCAAAACTCCCAAACTCCTGGTCTGCTGCTGGATTTTTTGGATTGGTTTGACAGATCCGAAACCGATGCAAACACCGCAAAGTGGGTATTGGTCGATGGAGAAATATTAGGCCGCGAATTGATCCAGACCGTCGTGAAGACGTTTGGAAAAAGCCACGTACGGAACGTTTTTTCGGAGTCGGACTTTTCAGTGTACGGATGGCGAGCGCCTCACCTGATTCGAATAGCGTCGGATAAGAATATCAAAAATTGCCTAATTAGGCTAATCCGAGTTGCGGGAGATTTTCCTGCTGTCGCGAGGCTGGAAGGTTGCGGTGACTACAGAAACATTCGCCGACTCTTGCTTTGGCTTGCACACGCACGAACGACCGATGGGGGCGACTTATATTGTCGCTTCGCAGACACCCGCATTACTCCATGCCTACTGCAAATCTTAGCCCGGGACCAAAAAGAGATCTTACAAAAATATATTGCAAATTGGCAAATAATAGGGCGGGAGGGCACTATTGAGACTGTCTTCTCGAGGTCCGAAGCACTTCGCGCGGAGCTCGATCCACTCGAACTGCCAGACTCGATTGACATATCGGATTTTCAATTTTCAAAAATGATGGAATTTTCGGAGGGTGATGAAATATTTCTGATGCTGTGTGCAGCGTCGCCTGAACTGGTTCCTGCTTGCAACCTGGGGAGTTTTCATCTATTGCTCGCCGGTTTAACACATGCGGCGCGCGCTCGCGGAATCGAACTGACGAGCGAAATATATCAGTTTTGTGTCATTGCCTTGACCACGCGGCATGATTTTTTCATGAACACGATTTTAGCCGAATCATGGCGTGAGATCAGAGCGCGCTCACGTAGCTTTACAGAATTGGCCTCGCTTTGGACGGACGAGACATGGGACGCGCTGATGCATGAGCCCCTAACGGATTCTACGCTTGTCTCTGAAACTAGAGCCACTTCATGAATCCAATTTCGCAAAAATTTCGTCGTGCCGTGATTGCTCGAGTGGCCTTTGTGCTCATGGTTGTCGCCCTCGCCGCATGTGAAAAAAGCAATGTATCCCCGCCAGAGTCGCGGAAGGTCGGTTCTATCGTGGGCGCCAACTACACGGGTAATGCGATAAACACGTTTGCTGTGGACGGCGCATGGGGCGGTAATGTAATGCCTTTCAGCGGAGGAGGCGGCTTCGTTTGTTGCGCAAGCTATCCGATACGGTGGACACCCGAGTTCGCAGTTTCGGTGAAGTGGACGAGGTCGGACGGTCGCGACGCAAAGGGCGAGTGGCGGATGAAGGCATTGCAGAAGGTAGTCCCAGTGTCTGAGTTTGCAGGTGAGGGAAACGTTTACGTTTTATTTTTACCTGATGACCAAGTGAAGGTTTATGTTTCAAATGTCGGCATAGGTAACCCAAATTTCCCTTCAAAACCAGGATATCCCGAGGATTCAATGAAAGGTGCAAAGTGAGCTCGTTACAAACTCCCTCGTCAGAATTGCCAGGTTTGCGGAAATTGTCCCCTAAGGATCAGCTTCAGCGTGCTAAAGCATTTTCCTGTCTGTCCAACGAGAGAAATCTGTCCTGCGAAAAAGTGATCTGGACTGGGATTTTTTTTGACGGTACGAACAATAATAAATACCGAGACACGAATGACAAAAGCTATTCAAATGTTGCTGTACTATATGATGCGTTCCGTAACTCAGCTAAACTCGGTTATTTTCGTTTTTATATTCCAGGGCTCGGTACGCCGTTTCCTGAAATCGGTGAAATGACAGAGTCGGATGATGGGAAGTCGATGGGGGTCGGTGGAGACTCCAGAGTGCATTTTGCCATGATCCAAATCTTCAATTCGATACATCAAGCATTATTCGCCGATGCTCCGTTGGTGTCGCCCGCAGAGGTAAGGAGTGTCATAACAAGCGTTGATCGAGGTATAAAGACTGTCTGGCTTTTAGGCAGCACTAAGCGCATGGCGTATTTTGGTCAACTTAAGGAGCGGCTCACAGCCGCAATTAGAAACAAACGGCCCGTCATAAAATTGATTAATCTGTCGGTCTTCGGGTTTTCTCGGGGCGCCGCCGAGTCAAGGGCTTTCGCAAATTGGTTGCTTGAATGCTGCGAAAATGTCAATGGAGCATATTTGATTTGCGGAATTCCAATTCGATTTCAGTTTTTAGGTATTTTCGACACTGTAGCATCTGTCGGACTTGCAGATTCCTCACCGGTCGGCGACGGCTTTTTTGACTGGGCCGACGGCACTATGAAAATACCCGCGTACGTTGAACGATGCGTGCATTTTGTAGCGGCGCATGAAATTCGTCAGTCCTTTCCGCTTTCGACAGGTCGCCATGGGAATGCTTACCCGAGCAATTGCACCGAAGTCGTGTATCCAGGCGCCCACTGTGACGTTGGGGGCGGCTATAGCCCAGGAGATCAAGGTAAATCAGTGGTGGGTCGTTCACACCTTGCCTCGCAGGTTCCATTGTTAAATATGTATTTCGAGGCGCGAAAGACAGGAGTTCCAATGCTAACTATGCAGGAATTCGAAATGCTTGGTGATCGTGAAAGCATTAAAAACTTTCAGATAAGCGACGAGCTCGCTCTGCGGTTTCAGTGTTACTCGAAGTGGAGCCGCATCGCAGTCAAGAGTGTTGAGGATGTCCTCTTTGAGAATATGCGGTTGTATTGGCGATGGCGCGTGCAAGCTGGTGTTGCTTTCAAGGAATTACGAAGCTTTAAGGCGTCGAATGAGCAAGACAAGGAAGATTTGATGGCCAGTGAAAAAGATTTCTTGACGGCGCTGGAGTCAATAAAGCGAGCGCGAAGACAACAAGGTTGGATCCTGGGAGCTTGTCTTGCAGCAGAAGCTGAGATGAACAAAAGGCTACACGTTCCCGTTGACGTGTTCGATTTTTTTGACGAGTATATCCATGATTCTCACGCATCATTTCGACTGCTTGGCCCTATCACAGCAGATGATCGACGAGTAGCAATTGCGAAGATAAAGGCAAAGAAATCAGCTGGAAAGGCTTTAAATAAACTTGAAGTAAGGGCGTTAATTGCTGATGCGGCATCTCCAGGATCGTTTCCAGTTATGCGAGATTCCGATATTTACGATCTGTACGAGATGGCAGGCGTCGTTTCGAGCACTGCGGTTAAGGCTATTACTGATACTCGTCGCGAAACTTGGGGCCACATTCGCAACCGCAAGGTTTTTGATAAGAGCTGATCGACATCTGACCTGGGTGCTATTGAGCCTTCTGACCTTTGCTGAACTGATTAATTCTCATTCTTCGCAATTCCCCGCACATTCGTCCCCAACAACGCCACCTGCAGTGCAAGTAACGGCTCTATGCCGTTTTGAGTGGAAATGGACGGCCAGCGCTGTAAATGGTAGATCGCAGCGGCGCGGCTGGTTGCATGGGATTCGGCGGCAGGTTTGTTAACTTGGACATGCCAAGGTAGGCGATGGCGACGAAGTTCTTCACGGTTCGGAATCCGCGCGCGGCCCGCTTGACCTGCTGGAGCATGCCATTCATCGCCTCGACATAGGCATTGCTGCGGCCATCGAGCATGCCGCGCACCACGCCGGCCATGCGATTCTTGAGCGTGGTGGCGAGCTTCTTGAGCGGCTCAAGCCGACTGCGCCGTGCCCACGACATCCAACTCTTTAGGGCGGCCTCGGCTTTCTCAGGGCAGTTGCTCGTTACGCCAGTGGCGTCGGTCAAGCGCAGCCCCTCTTTCAGACGCCACGCACGTGCGCTCTTGAGGTTCGAGCCCTGCAGCCGATACATCGTGTTGATCTGGTCCACGCTCCAGTCAGCGTGGTCCTTGCGCATACCCCAGAACACGCCCTTGATCGCTTTGCGCTCCGTCCCCATTGCTGCGCGCACGACGCGGGGCTGCTCGCGCATCTCATCGCGCCGCACCTCGTCCATCGCCTCGTTGGCCAGGGCGATCACATGAAACCGGTCGAAGCTGATCTGAGCTTGAGGCAGTATCTCGGTCACGCCCTTGGTGTAGGCGGCGCTCATGTCCATGCAAACGTGTTTGATGTCGTCCGGGTTGCCGCCGTGCGCGATCAAATCGACCTTGAATTCGATGACCGTGCCGTGTTTGCGACCCTCGGTCATGAACAGCAGGCGCTTCGCTTCCAGGTCGTGGACCACAGTCACGTAGTCCTGGCCGCGCCTGAAACTCAAATCGTCGATGCCAACTACTGCGACGTCGGTCATTTCCTCCTGCGCGCGCGCCAGACCAACGTAGTGCTCGATCCGACGCCACAACTGCTTCGAATTGACCCGCAGCAGGGCGGCAGCGTGCGCAACCGGCATGGATTGGCACAGCGACAGGGCGAAAACTTCGAACAACAGCGTAAAGCTGCTGCCAGGGCGTGCCCACGGCGCCTCCACCATCGTGGTCTTGCTACAAGCGCCGCAATCGACGCGCGGCACGTCGGCGTGCAAGCACGCCTCACGCTGGAAGAAATCGAGATGGCGCCAGTCGCGCCTGACCCGGTGATGAATGCCTTGCCCGTTCACTCCGCAGGCAGGGCGAGGCAACTGCTTCGCATTGCAGGCGACCTCGAAATCGATCCTCCGTTTGGCGGTGTCGAGATCGACCTTGACCACTTCCCACGGCGATCTCAAACCCAACGCGGATGTAAACAGGGCTTCGACACCAACACTCATTGCGGCTTCCTCAAGTTAAAACATCGGTCATTGCTGTGGGCCGGAACATCGTCGCAAGGCGTCTCCATGGTCGTCGGCATGGCATGCCATGCCGACGACCATGGACCAGTGTATTGGCCCTGCACAGCGTCAAGGGTTCGCTTCGCCGGGCTGCGCTTCGCGCTACCCGCCCTTGACCCTGCTCCGGGCCTCATCGCATCGTCGCATAGGGCAACGCAAGCTCAGGATGAAATCAGGAATTCACAGCGGTAACCGACATGGTAGCCGAAGTCAACTTCCACTCAAAACGGCATTGGGCCACTAGCCTGAATGTTTCACAAACTGCCACAGCGGCCTCCGGGTTGCCGACACTGGACTTGTTTGGCTGTAATCGGAATGTCGCGGGCGATGTCGCCCCTACCCAATTGAACGGGACATCA